>JADFWK010000066.1 GCA_015223015.1 Pseudomonadota bacterium | reverse complement strand
AGCACCCTCCCACCAGTCACTTCCGAAAAACTCCGCCCTCTTCAGGGTAAGGATTGGTAAAAAGGAGCTAAAGCAATAATCAACTTTCATTATTTCATTATTCCATCTATAAGGCAACAGGTAAAAAAACTAGTAAGCTACTGGTATTTCACTATATTATAGAAACTCGAAGACATTAAACTATAGGCACTGACCGTGCCGTATAATCCTTCAAAATGAATGCCCTAACAAACCGTGGCCTTTTTCACTGTCTAGCGCAATGTAAAAAAGTAGATCAAACCATAAAGAAACAGAAGGACTATGGCTAGAAGGACACCAAAGCCTATAGGTCTTCTGTAAACATCTTTATCATAGGTTATCTTTCTTATTGCAGCATATCTGGATTCCAATTCCTTCAGTTCTTCAACTTTATCCTCAGCCAATCCGAAGATATGATAAAGCCTATTGATAATCCTCAGGTGGATATATCTTGTTGCTATCTCAGGGAGTAGGATGGGATTCTTGCTCAGACTTGCAACGCTAGCTACCGTTCTGGAAAGAAGATGCTGCAACCCAGATCTGAGGTTCTGCAAGGGATGACCGACGAACCAGAGGAAAAGCATGCCTGGTTTTCTATAGAACCAATCCGTGTCAACGCTGATGGTTGCTTCACCGCCAAGTTTATCTATATAGAGCCAAAATGCACCAGCCGTTAGGAGCAATAGCTGCATCATCGCAACTACATTGAATGTTGTGTAGGGATGATAATGCACGGAATACGGGAGAATATTGTAAAGGATCTTAGGATAAATACCTGTAAAGATACACAAAAAGGCGGCCATGCCCATGGCTATCAGCATATTCAAGGGAGGCTCTGAGGCCTCTATTTCTTCTACCTTTTCTCCCTCAGGTACCCTGCCAAACCAGGTACCGTAGGGAAGCTTAAGACCCGTATGGAGAAATGTCCCTATGGAGGCCAGGTGTAATAACAGGTGTATGATAGGTCTATGGAGCTCACCTGCTGCGGCAACAACCATGGTTTTGCTTACAAACCCATTAAAGAGTGGTACTGCTGAGATAGAAAAAGCACCAATCATGTAAAGGGAGAGAGTGACGGGCATCTTCTTGTATAGGTTTCTGCCCTGTAGCTCAGTAAGCTTTCTTCTCCCTGTTACCTGGATTACCGCTGCGACGCCCATGAAAAGCAGGGCCTTATACAAAATGTGGCAAAAGGCATGGGCGGTGGTACCATTCATAGCCATTTCGGTTCCGAGCCCTACCCCGCATACCATATATCCCACCTGGCTGATGATATGGTAGGCAAGCAGTCTTCTGATATCATTTTCGAGTACCGCATAGACCACACCATATATCGCCATAATGGCTCCCAGCCAGACCAGTAGTTCAAGACCGGGGAAGGTCCTCAAGAGGACATATACGGCACTTTTGGTAGTGAAGGCGGTTAAGAATACGCTCCCGGTAACGGTGGCCTCTGGGTAAGCATCGGAAAGCCAGGCATGAAAAGGGGGTACAGCGGCGTTGATGATGAAACCAACGAGTATGAATTGGGAGGCAAGCCCTCCATATTCTATGAAACCAAAATGAGTAGACCCTGTATTTGACACATATATGATAATGCCAGCTAAAAGAGAGCAACCACCAAATATGTGAACCATGATGTACCTGAACCCGGCATCGAGGGCGGCTATATCTCTTTGATACCAAATGAGGAATACCGAGGAGATGGCCATGATTTCCCAAAAAACAAACAGGGTAAAAATATCGCCGGCAAAGGTAACTCCCAGGGTGCTCCCCATATAAAGAAAGGCGGCCACATGCTGCCCAGTATCCCTTATATGGAGGGCATAGACCATACCCAAAAAGGCCATAATGACAAACACATATCCAAAACACATGCTAAGCTTGTCGACCCTGCCCAAGATGAGTTCATATCCCAGAAAGTTATAGATCCAATAGGTACCTTCGGGCATATAGAGGAGGTCTATGAAGGCTATCACAGGGATTAGGAGTTGAAATACCCGTCTTAGCCTTCTTTCCCGGAGAAGAGGAAGGAGAATGGCCCCTGCAATAAATATGAATGCCGGTGGTTGTGTATCAATCACTATAATAGTCCTCATCCTTCTGGAGCCAATGATGACCAAGAGCCTTAGACCCGACCACAATGAGGATACATCCTAGGAATCCAAAAATTGCATCAAATGCCGGAATCTTTTCCCACCAAAAGTGCGGATGTTCAGGTCGAAAAAACAGTCCAAGCAAGATACTCAGGCCAGCACAAATAAGGAATATATATTTCAATGTCTTTGCCATTTACATCCCTCCGAGTATCTTCGCAGCTGCCGTAGAGGCTAGGTTAAAGAAATGAAAAAAGGCGTTGGGAAATATTCCCAATATGAGTGAAATAACTGCCGTTATCACCAGGGGAACCACCATCATTGCCGGGGCCTCATCAAGATGTGGGTTGATAGCCTCTTTGGGAATCTTGAAGAATGAATTATAGATTATGGGAAAAAAGTAGGCTACATCCATCAGGGCACTTATGAGCAAAACCAAAAGAAAGATAACCTGCTTGGCCTCAAGACAACCCATGGCCAGATACCATTTGCTGATAAATCCGCAAATAGGTGGGGTTCCTGCGACTCCCATAGCCCCAATAGTAAAGGCACCCATAGTCAGGGGCATCTGCCTGCCAAGCCCATCTAGTTCACTGATATTCTCTTTATGAGTCTTAACATAGATAGCCCCGGCAACAAAAAAGAGGGTTATCTTCATAAAACCATGGCTGCCCATATGAAATATGCTCCCGGTTATAGCGCCTGGAGTCAGTAAGGCAGCCCCCATAACGATTATGGCAAGATTATTTATGGTAGAAAACGCAAGTCTTCTCTTAAGATTATCCTGGGCCAGTGCATACATACCGGAGACAATAACGGTGAATGCGGCAAAGTAGGCCAATATAAGCCACAGATCAAGGTTATGCAGAAGTTCAGGGCCAAAAACATAGAGAATAATCCTTAAGCAACCAAAGACACCTGCCTTGACCACGGCCACAGCGTGGAGGAGGGCGCTTACAGGAGTTGGGGCTACCATCGCGGTGGGCAACCATTCATGCATAGGCATAAGCGCAGCCTTGACACCAAAACCTAATATAAGAAGAGCGAACAAAAATATGAGTGTAGTCGATTGACCACGACCCAAAAGAAAACCACCAGGTTTGAAGTCGAGGGTCCCTGTAAGCGTATAGATGAAGATTATGGCAAATAATATCACCACACCTGCTATAAGGGTGTATGCAAGATATTTCCTGCCACCCATGATCGCATCTTCAGTCTCCTTATGGGCAACCAAGGGATACGTAGATACTGTCAGGATCTCATAGAATATAAAAAGGGTTAACAGATTGCCTGCAAAGGCGATACCCATGGTTGCAGAAAGGCAGAGAGCAAAGTTAAAAAAGTATCTTGTCTGGGCATGCTCATTCAACCCCCTGACATAGCCTATGGAATAGATCGAGGTGGCGATCCATAAGGCAGATGCAAGAACACCAAAAAACAGACCAAACTGGTCCACCCTGAACTGCAAGGAGACCCCTTGCGTAAGTGTGATAATGGTATATTCTAATACACGTCCCTCTAAAACAAAGGGAACCATGGAAATAACAATAACAAACTTGAGGACTGAAACCAGAATAGTCCAGAATTCCCTCAAGTTTCTGTGCCTCTCCCCTGTAAAGACTATGAGGAGGGCCCCTATCAGGGTCACCAGAACAGCCAAAAGTGGTCTTATGGATTCAATTGTCTCCATCTATCATCCGTTATTGACAAACTCTTAAAAAGTGTTTTGTGAACTAGATTGAGCAAAATCCGCTTTTTACGAATGCATCATTATTGAATCTCTAGAAACATTTGGGAACAGCAAACTGAATTACAGTAGAAATAATCTTACCGCTCAGGACACCAAACACCATTATTCCTGCTGTTGCAATGAGTATTGGCACGAGCATACTTAAGGGGGCTTCCTCAATTGTAATAGCCAATTCCGAACCTCCGCCGGCATGCTCCTCATCTGGCTCAAGGTATGCATGCTCTATAACCCTGAAAAAGAGGATAACATTTAAAAGGCTGCTTACGAGCAACACGGCCACAAAAGCCCACTGGCTTGCATCAATTGCACCAAGGATAAGATACCATTTGCTGAAAAAACCGCAGGTCGGTGGAATCCCTATCACTGACAGGGCTGCTATGACAAAGGCTGCCATGGTAAATGGCATCCTTCTGTGCAAATATCTCAGTTGAGAAATCTCTCTTTTGCCGGACCTATACATAATGGCACCTACAACCAGAAAGAGGGCAAGCATCATAAAGGAATCATTGAGTATATGCAGGATAGCACCCGTAAGCCCAGCCCTGTTGGCAAGCCCCACTCCCAAGGCTATGTAACCCACTTCACTTACCAAGATATAGGCAAGCATTCTTTTCAAGTCAGTTTGGGCCAAGGCCATTACTGCACCAAAGAGTATGGCTCCTGCAGCCATCCAGCCAAGAATGGTGGTTACAGGAATCAACTCTATACAAAATTGGGGCTTAAATACCGTGAACATAATCCGTATCATCACATATGCACCTACCTTGGTCATCAGGGGGGCAAGAAGGGCACTTACTGTCGATGGGGCATAGGTATAGGCATCCGGAAGCCACACATGTAGAGGGAAAAGCGCCATCTTTAGGCCCACCCCCACCATGAAAAAGGCAAAGGCAACCAACACCACCTTAGATTGATAGAGATCGGGTAATATCTGAAACAGGTCCGCCATGTTAAGTGAACCTGTACTTACATAAAGGTAGCCCACGCCGAGCAGGTAGAAGCACGCGCCTATGGTCCCGAAAATCAGATAATTGAAGCTGGCAAATGGCGCACCATCCTCGCCGATGGCAATAAGGGCATAACCGGCAAGAGAAGCTATCTCTAAGAATACATAGAGATTAAACATATCCCCGGTTACCACTATTCCTAAAAGACCCGCTACCTGTAGGAGGAAAACGCAATAGAAGAAAACGATCTTCTCAGGTAGCTCCTGTTCCACACTCCTCTTGGAATAGATGGCCACCACCAGGCTGACAAATGATACAATCACCAGAACAAAGGCATTAAGATGATCAACCACATACTCAATCCCCCATGGGGGTTCCCAATTTCCAAGCCAATAATGGATGGTTCCGGTGGTGATAACAGTATGTAATGTATGAAGGGATGCCAGGAAAGACAAAGAGAGGGCCACTAAAGTGATTGGATAACAGAGACCCTTTCTCCACCAACCAAACGGGAGGGTAAGAAATGCGAATATCAGGGGGATAACAACTAATAAAACAGGAGACTGCGGGGTCATTTCCGTTGCTCTAAGATCTCATCTTCCTCTAGTGTATTATATCTTCGGTAAATAGCTATTACTATTGCCAGTGCTACCCCCAGGGTACTCACCATAACCACGATGGCTGTAAGCATGAGAACATGGGGCAGTGGGTTTACGTAAGAAGCGGCATGAATATGGTGTATTCCGTGACCATGGGCATGCTCGACAATCGGCAAGGTCCCTCCCCTCTTTGCAGCGGTCGAAACAAAGAAGAGGATGATTGCCGTCTGAAATATATTGATCCCGATAATCTTTTTTACGAGGTTTTTTTTGCCAATCATGGCGTAAAAACCAATCATCATCAGGATAATATAAATCCAGTAGTTGTATTTGCTCAGTATAAAATCAAACATGATTCGTGTTTGTTGGGTTTGTTGTGTTAATTGCGTTTGTTGGGTTTAAATTCCTAAATCCCTAAATTCCTGAATCCCTAAATTTTCTTACTCTCTACGTCTTCTTCTTATCCTCAATATGAGCATACAAGCAACCCCGGCAGTAAAGATTACTGTGGTCTCTCCAAGCGTATCATAGCTCCGGTAATCTGCCAGTACCGAGGTAACCACATTCGGTGTGGCTGTCTCTTCCAGGGTCTTCTCAATATACCGAGGTGAAACATGGATGCTTGCAGGTGAGTTGGGATCTGCCCAGTTGGGCATGTCCTGAGTACCAAAAAAGAGTAGTATGCCGGTTAGAATTACCGTCAAAAGTGCCAAGACCCTCAATCTTTGCTCCTCCTTTTGGTTTTACTTACTGCGGCAATGAAGAGCACTGTTCCTATGCCTGCGCTGACAGATGCCTCGGTAAAGGCAACATCAACCGCCCCCATCTCCGCCCACAAAAGGCACATAAAAAAACTATACGCCCCAAGTATAATCACCGCACTCAGGAGATCCTTTACAGAAATAGCGGCTATGGCGCATATTAAGACGAAGAGCAAGAGCACGAGATCAAAGGCAGCTATCATTTTATTTACTCCTTTCCCTCACCCATGGCTCCTGGCCGCATCTCACGGCCGCCCTTGAAATGGCGTGGGTGGAGGTGGGCTGGGCAAGAAACATAAATACTGCGATAAAGAGTATCTTTAGACTGGTAAGGGAAAACCCCTCGTAAACACTAAGACCGATCAGGGATAAAAGAACTGCCAGGGTATCCCCCTTTCCTGTTGCATGGAGGCGGCAAAAGAAATCGGGAAAGCGCAAAAGTCCGACAGTGGCTGCCACAAAGAAAAAGAAACCTCCCAGGAGAAACGGAATAGAAGCTATTTGGTGGATATTCATTAGACCTCTCCCTTCATTTCCAGGTATTTCGCTACGGTGATGGTACCAATAAAATTAAGGAGGGCGTAGACCAGACTGATATCTATAAACATCTCAACCCTGTTGTAGATAAAACCCATGAGCAACAAAATAACCAGTGTCTTGGTGCCAATGGCGCAGATACCTGCAATTCTGTTCAGGACACCCGGCCCAAACACACCCCGGTAAAGACAGAGTAAAACGAGGGTAAACAGTCCCATTCCGAGCCATAGAAAAAAGCTATCCATCTCTCCTCCCTTACTTATTCCTCATCCTCTGGGAGTTCTCCCCCTGTGGATATATCAAAGAATACGGAAAACATAACCGCCATCACAGTAATTCCAACGCCAATCTCAACCCCGAGGATACCAAGAGACCGCGCCTGGGCTGGGACTACCTTTAAGATGGTAGAGAGCTTTCCATAGTCCAAGTAATTGCTTCCCAAAATAAGACAGAGCAAGCCTATCCCCGAATAGATCAATACACCAAAGGAGCTAAAGAGGCCGGCCTTTATTTCAGACATCCTGATTTTGGCTTCTTCAAGGCCGTGGGTTAGGAGGTAAAGGATGAAACTTGCACCCAAAATTACTCCTCCTTGAAAGCCTCCGCCCGGGCTGTGATGACCGTGCATGATAACATACAGGGCGTAGAGTTGGATGAATGGTATCATTACCCTGGCTACGGCCCTAATAATGATGTCATCGGTAACTCTGGTCATAGATTGGTCTCTTTGAGATTATGGCTATCAATAGTCATGAAATAATAAGCTTTTAATTTTTGAAGCCGTATTCAGGTTTAAATCTCAAATGTCAAAGTTCAAATGTCAAATGAAATCCAAATGACTCAATGCCAAAATTTTTGTCATTTGATCTTTGACATTTAGTTGAACTTTGCATTTTGACATTTGGGTCATACAACGTCACTTGAGTGCCCCAAATATCCGCGACACGTCGAGCACATCCTGAACATATACGTGGTCTGCCTCCATAAAAACATGGGCGATCTTGTCTTCCATCTCTCCGGTGTTGAGATCATAGGCAACCTTTCTGTCCAAGGCATGTACAAAAAACTCCCCCTCTCGAATATCTACGGTAATAGTACCTGGGGTAAGGGTAATGGAATTGGCCAAAGCCACCCACGAGATGTCACTCTCTAATTTTGTGGTAAACCTTATTATCTGAGGATCTATAGGCATCTTCGGGGATAGCGCCAAGTATGCAACATGAAGATTTGCTGAAAAAATCTGGCCCAGGAACCAGGGACCGGCGGAAAAGAACCTCCTAACCATGATCCTTATATCTCCGACTCTGGTATTAGCAAAGAGTAAATCATGAGACATATAGGAGACGAGAAGGCAGCATATAATGCCAAGGGTAAGATGAAAGAGGTCAAAACGGCCTGAGAGCAAAATCCAGAAGGCGAATAGTATGAAGAAAGTTATTGTAAAGTTCCGGAATGCTAACCTTGATTGCTGGGCACCGGATAGAAAGGCCCTGGCTTCTCGTTTTTCTGCCAAGGATTTTGCCTCACTAGTTAGCTTGGCAGAGCTATAGAGTAGCTCTCGGGCCTCATTTCTGGCCTTTTCAAGAATCTCGAAGGCCTTATCGGTGGCTTGCACCAATACGGTAACTTCCATATGTACCCCCCAAATTGACCGTAAGTTAGCAGCGGTCAGCAAACAGTCATCAGCAAGATAAAGAAAAACAACATATTATCCTTACAACGACAATTGTCATTCCTTCGCTTCGCTCGAAGACAGGTCTGAGGAGCGCCATTCTGTCATTCTGAGGAGCGAAACGACGAAGAATCTAGATCTTAGCTCTCATATCTGCCCGCAAATCGTAGATTCTTCGCTCTCCCGCCTGGCGGGATCACTCAGAATGACTTCTCAACCAAAGTGTCGTTTTGGCGTTATCTGCTGACTAAAGATATTTCAATTACGGGATGTTTCGTCTCTGTTTCCGTTCTCATCTTTGTCGGACAGATACCTGGATCCTCGCTTTGAAATCAAGGGATAATCAAAACAGGTACAGAAGATTCCTCTGCCACCTGATAACACGCACTACCTGAGAAGATTTCCTTAAAGGTGTCCTTTGATTCATATCCCATTGCAATAAGGGTGGCATTATAGTCCTTTGAAGCTAATATGATCTCCACTGCGGTCTTGCCGGCATAGATATGAGATTCAGCGTCTATCTCTTCCTCTAGACAGATTTTTCTGACTTCCTCCACCCTCTCCTTCAGTTGCCGGATGTCCTTTATCGTAGGTTTCTCATTTAGCACATACACTATATCCAAGACCCCTAAAAGCTCCTTTAAACCGATAACATAAAGCAATGTCTTGTAGGCTGAATCAGACCAGTTGGT
>JADFWK010000065.1 GCA_015223015.1 Pseudomonadota bacterium | reverse complement strand
ATTATACTGCGTGACCCATAGAGACGAAATCTCAACGCCCTGTGGACTATTAAACGTCAGGGAGGGGGGATTGCATCGAATTGTCATTGTCGGGGGCGGTACCACTGGTCTGGCCTTAGCAATGTCACTCGATAAAACGAACATAAATACCAAGATAATCGAAAAAGATAGCCAGAGATGCCTGGAACTGGCTGAAAAACTTGCAAAGGTGATTGTTTTGAATGGTGATGGCACCGACCGGGACTTCCTGACAGAGGAGAATATTACTGATGTGGATGTCATGGTTGTCATCACGGGCGATGAAGAAAATAATGTTCTTATCTCTCTGCTGGGTAAGGCCCTCGGGGCCAAGAAAACGGTTACGCGTATAGGAAAACTCAGTTATATCCCCCTTGTGTCTGCCATCGGAATTGATACAGTGGTAAGTCCACGGCTCTCAGCAATCAGAGCAATTCTCCAGTTTATCAGGAAAGGCAAAGTGGTTTGTGTGGCACCCCTCAAAGCAGAAGCTGCAGAGGTTATCGAGTTCGAGGCACTTGAGACTTCGGACATTGTGAATACGCCTCTCTCAAAGGTAAAATTCCCCAAAGAGGCCATCGTTGGTGCAATTGTCAGGGGAGAAGAGATCATTATCCCCCGCGGACACAACATGATCAAGCCTCATGACCACTTGATAATCTTCGCCCTAAAAGGTGCAATACCAAAACTTGAGAAACTATTTACCGTTAAACTGGAATACTTTTAATGCGTTTTCGGCAGATCTTCCGGCTCATCGGAATCCTCAATGTCTTCATCGGTCTTTCCATGCTTGCACCCCTCGGCATTTCTCTCATCTATTCCGATGGGAGCACCTTTCCTATCCTCTATGCTTTTATGGTTACCTCGGGAATTGGCTTCATCCTCTTTCTTGTTACCAGAACAAGTGATTACTCCTCTCTCAGTCAGAGAGAAGGCATGGCCGTCGTCACCCTCAGCTGGTTGAGCGCTGGTCTTTTTGGCTCTCTCCCCTTTTTGTTTTCAGGCTCTATTGTCACATTTACCGATGCCTTTTTTGAATCGCTTTCCGGCTTTACAACCACAGGGGCCTCTATTCTGAACAATATCGAATCTCTCCCAGAGGGAATATTGCTCTGGAGAAGCCTCACGCAATGGATAGGAGGCATGGGGATTATTGTGCTCTCCATTGCCATTCTTCCCTTCCTCGGTGTAGGAGGAATGCAGCTGTACAAGGCTGAGATCCCGAGTCCGGTGGTGGACAAACTGCAACCTCGCATCTCAGAGACGGCAAAAACCCTCTGGAAGGTCTATCTTCTTATCACCCTGGTGGAGATCGGCCTCCTGTTTATCGGGAGGATGTCCCTCTTTGATTCCATGTGTCACGCATTCTGCACGATGCCCACCGGAGGATTTAGTCCCCGCAATGCAAGTATTGCCTACTATAACAAGGCCTATTTCGAGGCTGTTATTACCGTTTTCATGCTCCTGGCCGGGGTAAACTTCGCCCTTCATTATAAGTTTTTAAAGGGAAACTTTAGGGTATTTGGCAGGGATCCCGAGTGCCGCATATTTCTCTTTATTCTGGCTGCCCTTATTCTTCTGGTTACCTGCAATATCTACGGCACAGTCTATCATTCCATAGGCGGTGCGTTCAGACGTGCAGCCTTTCAGGTTACCTCCATCATCACTACAACCGGTTTCGTAACCAGCGATTATGCACAGTGGCCGGCTCTATCGCAGATCATTCTTTTCTTGTGTATGTTTATCGGGGCGATGGCAGGATCTACAGGTGGAGCAGTAAAGGTCATAAGGATCATCTTGCTTGTGAAATATGGCTTCAGAGAGATCTTCAGGCTCGCACATCCCCACGCTGTGAGATCTATCAAGCTTGGTCGCAAACCGGTCCCGGAAGAGGTATTGAGCAGTATGTGGGGGTTCTTCATCCTCTATGTCGGCATTTTTATTGTGGCTGTCATTGTTATGTCTGCCCTTGGCCTGGATGTTGTCACATCCTTCGGCTCTGTGGCAGCAACATTAGGCAATGTCGGTCCGGGATTTGGTCTGGTCGGTCCGGTGAGAAACTATCTCGCTATTCCTGATCTGGGCAAGTGGGTTCTAACCTTCTGTATGCTTGTCGGTCGCCTTGAAATTTACACCGTTATTGTTATGCTTGCCCCTGCATACTGGCGTAAGTGACGCATGAGTCTCGTAACTATCTCCAAACTCTCGGTCACCTTCCTCGGAACAAACCTTTTTCACGATATAGGACTTCAGGTCGAGCAAGCAGACAGGATTGGACTGGTAGGACCAAATGGGTCCGGTAAGACAACACTTCTTAGACTTATCACTGGAGAAATATCCCCTGAAGCCGGGGAAATTAAAAAAGGCAGAGGTATCAGGATTGGATACCTCCCTCAGGATGTTCGTGCTGCCTTATCCGGCAATGTTCTTCAATCGGTCCTCGATTCCATCCCGGGAAGGGTTGAGCTCAGAAATCGGATAACCCAGACGGAAGAATCACTGAAGGACACCCAAAACCAGAGTGACCGTGCAAGGCTGGCAGAAAGATTAGCTGAACTCCACCAGGAAATCAGCCATTTGGAGATGCACTTTCCTCCGCATGAGGCCGAAAGGATCTTGGCAGGCCTCGGTTTTGCACCTGATGATTTTTCTAGACCGGCTTCAACATTGAGCGAAGGGTGGAAGATGCGGTTACTCCTCGGGAGTCTCCTTTATCAGGAACCTGACCTGCTTCTGCTCGATGAGCCGACTAATCACCTTGATATTCCTTCCGTGCATTGGTTGGAACAATTCCTCCAAACATACAACGGGGCCCTCATCCTTGTATCCCATGACCGAGATTTTCTGAACAGGCAAATTAATCGCGTCATCAGTTTGGAACTGGAAAGCATAAGGGGTTACCGGGGGAACTATGATTTCTATCTGAAGGCCAGAGATGAGGAAAAGCTGGCCCTCGAGGCCAAAGCCAGGAATCGGGAACAGAGGGCAAAAGAGGCCCAGAGATTTATTGAACGGTTCCGGTATAAGGCCTCAAAGGCCAGACAGGCGCAAAGCAAGATAAAACTGCTCAAGAAAATGGAATTGGTTAAATCGTTCCGGCCCCAAAAGACCATTCACTTTTCCTTTCCTCCTGCACCAAGGAGCGGAAGAGAAGTGGTAGCTATCAAAGAGATCTCAAAAACCTTCGGCCAGAAGACCCTTTATAAAGATATTACCCGAACTGTTTTACGAGGAGAAAGGATAGCGGTTATCGGTCCTAATGGTTCGGGCAAAACCACGCTCCTCAGAATGGTGGCAGGGGAAATCAAACCCGATTCCGGTGAGATAACACTCGGCCGGCGCGTCACCATGAGTTATTTTGCACAGCACCACCTCGAAATGCTGAATCCCACAAAAACAATAATCGAAGAGGTAAGCCAGACAGTCCCTTATGAGACAATAGGTTCCGTAAGGAGTGTGTGCGGCTCCTTTCTCTTTTCAGGGGATGATGTGAACAAGTCGATAGGTATGCTTTCTGGTGGGGAAAAAGCACGGGTGGCACTTGCAAAATTGCTCGTAAGACCGGAAAATCTCATGGTGATGGATGAACCGACTAATCATCTTGATCTCATGTCTTCAGAAATCCTCACAGATGCCCTGGTTGACTACACCGGCACATTGATCTTTGTCTCTCACAACCAGGCGTTTGTCAACAGACTGGCAACAAAGATGTGGGATATACGGGAAGAAATGGTTGAGGAATACCCGGGAAGCCTTGACGAATACTACGATCACTTGGATCGGATCTCAAAACATCTGCCTTTAGAACCTGACAAGAAGCAAGTGCACGAATCACCCCCGAAAGAAAAGAAGAGCCGAAAGGATCAGAAAAGAACAGAAGCTGAGAAGCGGACACTTGTGAGATCAACCCTGAAACCAATCCAGGATAAGCTGACCCTGGTAGAAAAGCGAATCACCGATTTAGAACAAAGGAAAAAAGACCTGGAAAAACTCCTTTCAGATCCGGATATTTTCACTGATAAAGGTAAAAGTGCGCCGCTCCTGGATGAATATAGCGAAGTCAGAGAAAAAATAGAAGAGCTGATGGCACGATGGGAATACGGCCAGGATCAACTGGAATCTGCTAGAAAGAATCTGGGATTAGAATAGAGATGAGCGAAGGGATAAAACCATGCACTTACTCCTCTCGGAGCCTCAGCCCTTTCTCAAATTTTCTCATCTGACGGGCAAGATACTTCTTGTTTTCAGATGCATTCTCCAGGGCCTCTTGTATGGTTTGCAATGCCTCCTCGTAAAATCCATTTACATAGTATGCCTCGGCCAGGGTGTCCAGGAAGGTTGGTGATCTTGTTATTTCAACGGCCCGCTTTGCTAAGGATAGTGCCCGTGGATAGTCAAGCAGCGTTGTATCCTGAGCAGTGGCGAGAATCCATGCAAGGTTGTTCAGTGCCACATCATCATCAGGAACCAGTCTCAGCATATTTTCATATGCCCATTTGGCCCTGGCGATGTTCCCTCTCTGGTGATACACGGCGGCGAGATACCGGTAAATCTCGATATCCTCTGAGGACCCGGTGATCTGCTGATTCAGAATATGTTCCAGAGTTATCTGTTCAAGATTTGCCTTCAGCGAACCAAAATTAAGGGTATATCCCAAAGAGAGAACGAGAACGAAAAAAACAGTGAGAGCAAGGGTCAAACGCCGTGAATGGCGTTTAATCAATTCAGGCTCTCGCCAGGCTTTCCACAGAAACTCGACCCTTTGAGCAATACTAAAATGATGCCAGGAAGGATGATGCCGGCTTTGACCGCTGAAGTGGGCAATCTTCTCCAGTGACATGATAGTGGGTTCAGGTGTGCCCATCAGTTCAATCGAATAGAGATCTGCCTGGCGCTCAAAGTTCCTCATAAAAAAACCCATGATATACCGGAAGTAGAGGATCACGCTCACGATAATAGGCAGGGAGAGCAGAAAATAAAAAATGCCTGTCTGGAACTCCTCATGGCTTTTCAATAGGTCAAATAGCCGGGGCTGCGCTGCCATAGCGTAAAAGAAAAAATCAAAGAGGCCAAATGAAAGAGCCATATAACCCAAGAGAAAAAAAACGTAAAAGAGCAGGTGCCGGTACTTTATGTGGCCCATTTCATGAGCCATAACTGCATTCAGCTCTTCTTTTGAAAGGGCATGCAGCAAAGCATCGGTCACCAGAATATACCTGAGCTTTGCCACCAGCCCCATAACACCGGCGGTCATCACCCTCCCCTCTAGTAAGGGCCACTGCAATATGGCTCGGTATTTGAACCCCGCCTTGTGGAGAAAATCTACTATGCTCTCTTTCTTTTCTGTATTGGGAAGCGCTGAACAGCCCCACCAGTACTTGATAAACGGAGGCAAGAATATTACGAGAAGGCTCAGGAAAAAGGCTAAGAAAATAAATTGGCCCATCTCACTTTCAAAGATTCTCTTAAGAGAGGGCCATGAAAGTAAGGTTATTAGGTCATAGCAAACAGTGAGGATCGCCCAGGGAAAGAGGATGGGAAGATTGAGCTTTATGTTTGATTCT
>JADFWK010000064.1 GCA_015223015.1 Pseudomonadota bacterium | reverse complement strand
TTGATAAATTCGTAAAAGGTTCTTTTAACGTCTGGATACCCGCATTTGCGGGTATGACGGATAGTGTATCTTATTGATATTAAATGCTTTATTGCCATTCCCGCGTAGGCGGGAATCCAGATAAATGGGAAAATTTGACTTTTTACGAAACCATCAACTTTAGGCACTTTAGATCACTTACAATTTTAGTCACTTTGTACTTCCAAACCCATCATCTGCGCTGCAATAGAAGCCGCCTTCTTGCAAGCACCACCTCGACCGAGTTGCTCTTTTACCAATTGTAATTCTTTTTTCATCTCTTTTCTCATTCCACCATTTTCTAAGATGGCTAAACCCTCCTCAGCCAAACGACTACCTGTTGCATTACCTTGAATCAACTCCGGGATGATGGCCTTTCCAGCCACCAAATTCACCAGACCAATGTAAGACACCTTTACAAGGGATCGGCCAAAAATATAGGTTAATGGGGATACCTTATAGGCTATTACCATAGGTGTTTCCATTATGGCTGCCTCTAAGGTAGCTGTACCAGAGGCAATAAGAGCCAAATCGGCTATCTTCAATAATTCCTTGGTATCAGACGTTCCAATCCTAATATCTACCGTGACGTTTTCCAGATAAGGCTTGACCATATCCTCTCCCACGGTAGATGCTAGTGGCAAGATGCAGCACAGACGAGGATACGAACGGGAAATAATTTCAGCCGCATCCGTCATTACGGGCATGAGTCTGATAATCTCTTCAGCCCTGCTTCCGGGAAGCAGTGCAACTATGGGATCGTGCTCATAGCTAATGCCCAAATCCTTTCGGATCTCATTCTTATCCTTGGAAGGTGAAGATAAATCCAGGAGTGGATGCCCAACATAGTCCGCCTCAAGACCGTGTTTCTGGTAAAATTCTCTCTCGAACGGGAGAATAACCGCAACCCGATCTACCCTTCGCCCTATCTTTTTCACCCTTCTTTCCCGCCATGCCCACACCTGAGGAGGAATATAATAAAAGACAGGAATACCCAGAGAGTGTGCCTTCTTTGCTAAGTTTAGATTGAAGCCCGGGTAGTCAATGAGTATTAAGAGATCCGGAGGATTACCTTTTAAGGACTTCTTCAAATCACTCAAGACCCGAGAGATGTGCCTGATTTTGGGTATGATCTCCGTCAATCCTACAACGGAAAGATCCGATACTTGATGAATAACCCTAACACCTGCGTTCTCCATCTCTGGGCCACCAAGGCCAAGAAAGGTGATATCAGGGGCAAGCTCCTTGAGTGCCAAGACCAAACGAGCCCCATAAATATCCCCTGAGGCCTCTCCTGCCACGATCATGACGTTCTTTTTTGGGCTCAATTTTGACAAACTCGTAAAAAGTGTTTTGTGAACGAGATTGAGCAAAATCCACTTTTTGCGAATGCATCAATTTCAGGTGCCGTTGATATTTGTTCCGCCACCGGCCGATCGAAAGGAATAGATAAAAACCTTAGTTCGCTTCGCTCATCCCGCTCAGAGCGCGCCATTATCCCCTATTCTTCTTTTGTACGTGTTCAGAGGTTCGCAGTTCACCCCTGCCCGACGGGTGGCAGGTGGGTTTGCGGTGAACCCACAATCCCGATTTCATCAGGAAACCCTGAACCTCTGAACCGTGAACCCTGAACCCGTGAACGGTTATCTTCTTTTAATCTGGTCAGTGATAGAGAGTGCAACCGCAAGGGCCTTTTTCCCATCAAGCCCAGAGACTCTGGGCTCTGTGCCGTTTTTCATAGCCTCTACAAAGGATCTAAGCTGATCGGCAAGGGGATCACAATCGTGGAATCTATCCTCTCGGTGCGTTAAAGGAGAAAAATCAATTGAATTGTTTTTATCTCCTCTAAACTGAGTTACGCTGATTTTTCTTTTCTGATAATCGACTGATAGGTAACTGTCTGGTTGAAAAATCCGTGTCGTTCTCACCGATTCATTGGAAACCCGGCTTGCTGTTAAATTCGCTACGGTATCATTGGCAAATTGCATCCTCACGTGGGCAAAATCTATTTTATCACTCACAACGGGCATCCCCATGGCATCTATATTTGCAATCCCTGAATCTACAATGTGCAAGATAATATCCAGATCGTGGATCATGAGGTCCAAAACCACATCCACATCTGTTCCTCTTTTGGTGAAAACACTCAGGCGGTGAGATTCAATAAAAAGGGGCTGAGAAACCAGGGACTCCATCTTAGTCACAACAGGATTAAATCGCTCGATGTGGCCTGTCTGTAAGGTAGCATTATGCTTTTCTGCCGTTTCAATCAGCCTATCAGCATCCGCCTCACTCAGGGTGATTGGCTTCTCAATTAATAGATGTTTCCCGTGATTTAAGATATCACGTCCCACTTCAAAGTGAGATACTGTTGGAACAGCCAAACTGAAACCATCCACATGGGGAAGCAGTTCATGATGAGTCCTATAAGCTTCCGTATGATATTTACGTGCAACCTCCTGTGCCCTTTGAAAATCTATATCGGCAACTCCAACCAGATCAATATCCTCCATAGCAGCATACTTCTGGGCATGCAAACTACCCAGATACCCTACACCTACAACGCCTAGCCGTAATCTTTTCATATCCTTGTTACTAGTTTCTCGTTGCTGGCTGCTGGTCAAAAAAAAGTAACTTTTCGGCGCCACCGTTAGGCCAGGGTGAGGCTGTTTCCGACAAGCGATATCTCAAAAAAATCCCACCCGATTTTTCAGCGGCAAACTATTTGGGGCTTACTCCTCAAAAGCATTGGGAATCTCCCAGAAAGCCTGTTAAGCCACAAATATTTGGCCGCCTCCGCTTTAACCCATAGATATCGCTTGGAAGAAATTGCCTCAACCAAGGACTGGGATGGCTGCATAGAATTAAAAACAAAAAAGTAACCAGGCACAAAATGCCGGTCTCATCTGGACACTATGGCAATACCGTGAGCATCTGCCAGATCTATCATCTCCTCTCTGTCAAAAATCAGAGTCTTGCCTGCCTCTATAGCCAAAACAGTTGCATTAACCGTTTTCATGACCTTAACGGTGTCAATCCCGACAGCAGGCAGATCAAACCTCAGATCCTGACTGGGCTTACAAACCTTAACAACCACTGCACGTTCTTTGGCTAATTCCCCTCCTCTGAGTATGGTCTTATTGGTTCCCTCTATTGCCTCTACAGCCAAAATGGTCTTTCTCCTGATCACAACACAATGGCCGATATCCAGGCGACCTAATTCTTTGGCTACCACCCAGCCAAACTCAATGTCCTCCAGTTCTTCTTTTCTTGGCTTTCTTCTGGTAAGGCAGCCGCACGGTGCCAGGAGTTCGGGAAGATACGTGGTGGAACTTACAACGGTTATACCTTCTTTTTCGAGTTCCCGAGCTACAGTCCTTAATATGTCATCATCATGGAAGAGTAATAGTTTTCCAAGTACTGCCAGCCCTTTCAGATCAGGCCTTACATCAGAAAACATGGTGGTCTTGTTAATTGCACCTGCCATCAAAACGTGTTTTACCCCTTTTGATTTAAAGGCACTAACCAAATGGCCGAATTGACCAAGCCCAATCCAGGTAATCTCATCAACTTTTTTGGCTAACTCCGGAACTGTCTCGCCCTTGTGGGCCACAGCAATTACCGGTATTCCCCTTTGCTTGGCTGAGTCTGCCACCATAAGGGGAAACTTTCCGCTTCCAGCTATCAGGCCTATCCTCTCTAATGTCGGTTGTCCGTTGCCCGTTGTCCGTTGTCTCCTGTCCCTTTTAGAGTTAGCGCCCGCACCATATTATTGCAAATCACGAATTCTGATTTCGCCATTTAGGAAGTCCTTCATTCTCAATTACCGCTCAGTGCCTTTTTCTGCTTACTTCTTACTGCATACTCCTTGCTCTCTGCCTACCTAACCACACCCCTTTCTGAGCTGCTCAAAAAATCAAGCAATTGGTCTAACTCACCAAAAGGAGGTATCTCTCTCCTGACCACTTCCACCGCCTCCTTAAGCAGGTGGTGATCACGCCATATTATCTGATAGGCCCTTTTCAGGTTCTGAATCTTTTCTTGAGAGAACCCTTCCCTTTTAAGACCTGTTTGATTCAAGCCAAACAACCTTGCCCGGTCGCCGGCGGCCATCATGAAAGGAGGGATGTCTTTGACTATGGCCGATTTACCACCGATAAATGCATAAGCGCCAATCCTGACAAACTGATGTATGGCTACCAGCCCCCCAATGATAGCGTGGTCACCTATCTCTATATGACCACCAAGGGTTGCAGCATTCGACATAATAATCAGATTACCCAAGGTGCAATCATGGGCTATGTGGGCATATGCCATAAGGTAGTTTTTGTCCCCCACCCTAGTTACCTTATACTCTTTGGTGGTGGCCCGATTAACGGTTACAAACTCCCTGATTATATTCTCATCCCCAATAATAAGCCTGGTATCTTCACCCCGATAATTAACGTCTTGGGGTGGTAGACCAAGGGAGACAAAGGGAAAAATCTTGTTCCTTTGTCCCAGCACCGTATGCCCGTCTATCACTACATGGGAACCGATAATCGTGTCTCTTCCTATCGTTACATTTTCACCTATTGTCGAAAATGGTCCGATCTGAACGCCTTCGGCTATCTTTGCCCGGGGCGACACAATAGCAGATGGATGAATTTCTACTCCCATTACTCTTAACCTATGGCAGCTATCAACTCGGCTTCTGCCGCTAATTCACTATTTACCATTGCCTTCCCTTTCATTTTCCATATCCTGGTGCCTTTTCTCAGAGCAGTCAGCTCAAAAACGATCTGGTCGCCAGGAATGATCGGTTTCCGAAATTTTACCTTGTCTATGGCTGCGAAGTATATGCCCTGATCTCCCTTTATTTTCATACTTTCACCGACCGATAATCGTGCAAGCACTCCACCCACTTGAGCCATGGCCTCTATCACCAAAACGCCCGGCATAATCGGGTTTCCTGGAAAATGGCCCTCGAAGAAAGGCTCATTTATGGTTACATTCTTGATCCCCACTATCCTCTCCCCTAACTCAAGCTCCGTAATAACATCCACCAGCAGGAATGGATGCCTGTGTGGGAGTATCTTTACGATGTCCTTATATGTCAGCGGCAAATCCATAATACCAGCTACTCCGTTTTCAATTGTTCTTCAAGTTCCCCAACCCTGCTTTCCAACTCCTTCATCTTTTCAGCAAACTCGGGAAACCTCCTTATGTGCGCTCTGGTTCTCAACCAGAGCCTATGGGGCATTGTTGGTATGCCAGAAACAACTTCACCAGCCGGGATAGACTGAGCCACCCCGGATTTTGAACCAATCATTACACGATCACCTACCTCAATGTGATCTACTAGGCCGACCTGCCCTCCTATGACCACTCCCTTTCCTATCCTGGTACTTCCTGAAATTCCTACCTGGGCAACAATAATAGTATTTTCACCAACAACCACATTATGCCCAATCTGAACAAGGTTGTCGGTCTTCACCCCCTTTCGTATCAGTGTCCTGCCGAGGGCTGCCCTATCAATGGTATTATTTGCCCCAATTTCTACATTATCTTGTATCTCAACAATGCCTGTCTGTGGGATCTTGACACTCACATCCCCATCCCTGGCGTAACCGAACCCGTCACTTCCTATGACGGTTCCTGCATGAATAATGACGTGCTTTCCTATTATGCAATCGGATAGTATGGTGACATTCGGGTAGATTACCGTCTCATCTCCCAATCTGACCCTGTTCCCCACATAGACACCGGGAAAAAGAACGACGTTATTGCCTATCACTGACTCTTTACCAACATAAACAAAAGGATAGATAGATACATCGTTTCCCAGGCGCGTTCCTTGTTCAATCACTGCCTTTTCGCTTATACCCGAGAAGCGAGGAATAGCAGGTGCAAATATGGTTGCCACCCGAGCGTAGGCAAGGTAGGGATCAGAAACGATCACTTGTGGTCCCTGATAAAGAGTGGTTGGCTCCCTTACGAGAATTGCAGATGCCTTTGTTGCCTTAACCTGATCCTTGAACCGTGGCCCTGCCAGAAAGGAGATCTCTCCTTCTTCGGCCTCCAGAAGGGAATTGATCCCTTTGATTAAGACCCGATCATCACCCTTAACGGCACCACCTATTGATTCAGCTATATGTTTGAGCGTTAGCGCCAATGTTCGTACCCTATTCCTTACTTTTCCCCTTTCATCTGATCATAGGCCTTAATAACTTCATCAGTAAGATCGTATGTTTTGGCCCAATAGAGAACTCCGCCTACCCTCTTTTCCAGTATCATGGCATAGTTTCCTTCGGAACCTATCTTTTCGATAATCCCTTCCAATTCATTTAGAATCCTTTTCTGTTCTATCCCCTGGGATCTCCTCATCTCTTCATTTAAGTCTTTTACCAGATATTCAAGCTCTCTGGTCTTTCGCTCAATGGTCTTCTTTTTGCTTTGCTGAGCGTCCATGCTTAACATCATGGCCTGTTTATCAAACTCCTTCCGTAACTCCAAGAGTTCTTTCTCTTTTGAATCAAGGTGCTTCTGGAGTCCATCTTTCTTCTTTTTGAGCGCTGCAAAGACCTTCTGCCCCTCCTTTGATTTCTGGATACATTTTTGAAGATCAATCATGCCGATCCGGTTGGGATCTTCTCCCAGAGCTATGTTGTAACCCAAGAGAATTACTATAATAACAGTAGATACTAAAAACCTCTTCTTCATTTTTGACTCCCTGGTTAATAGAATTTTTTTATTCGCCTTCGCCAGAATACCCTTCAGCTTGTCGGAGCGCAGCGTAGATCCCGACAAATCGGGGCTCAGGGATGATCGGCCTTCGCTAAAAGCTCCGTCCCGACTGAAGATGGCGGGGCGAACGCGCCGACTTGTCCCCCCGAAGTTTTAACGAAGTCGGAAGCTTAAACAGCGAAGGCGGGTTGGCTTCGGCGAATTCCGATTTGATACCCCGCAGCTTGCTGCGCGTAGCTTCATTGATCATCAAGTACAAAAAACCCGATTGAATACTACCTTATTTTTTTCCTGTTAGTCAACTGACGTTATCGATCGTGGGTCCAGGGTATGGGTATCTTTTTTTTGGATTATGCCCCCTGGCCCAGACCTGGATTGCAGGTTAGAAGTATATGCACTAC
>JADFWK010000002.1 GCA_015223015.1 Pseudomonadota bacterium | reverse complement strand
TATCCGTTCGCATCAGAAAAAGGATCCTCTAATCGAACAAGAGACCCAGGCATAAGCGCTGGGTCGATTTATGCGACGTGTCGAAATCCAGTTTGTTTTGGAATACGAACTTCGAATTTGCCTGCGGCTATTGCCAGATAACCGCGACTCGCCACTCCGAACTCCCTACCTCGTAATGAAAACGGCTAAGCGTCGTCAAGCTCTTGTTTATTCGCCTTCGCCGGAATACCCTGCAACTTTGCCTCCCGCCTTCGAGCCTTCTTTTCCTCCTCGCTGCGGATTTTCTCCTCGATAGACGGACTCTCATCCGGTCGTTCCTTTCCGAAACGCTTGAAGTAGAGGTGCTGGATGTACTGCCTGAGTGAAGACATCTGTTTAAAACGTGTCGGTTTTTCTTTTAAATCCTTAGCATTTCTGTATACTCCGAGTAATAAAAAACCCATAATTTTGACAATGAGAGGTTCGTTCTGATGAAATTTCTTCCCGCCCAGGTAATTTACTTTGTTCGAAGCAGAACAACGAAAAGAAATTTGAGGCTCTTATTCAAGTTTCTTCTGGCTTTGGCAATTGTGGTCACAATATACAGTGTTCTGTTTCATTTCACAATGATTTTTGAAGATAGAGAATTTAGCTGGATTACAGGTTTCTATTGGACTCTCACTGTGATGTCCACACTTGGCTTCGGTGATATCACTTTTGTAAGCGATTTAGGCAAAGTCTTTTCAATGGTTGTCCTCATGTCCGGGATTGTTTTTTTGCTCGTCATGCTCCCTTTTACCTTCATACAGTTCTTTTATGCCCCATGGCTGGAAGCCCAATCAAGAGCGAGAGCACCACGTGAATTGCCCGAGAACACATCAGGCCATGTTATTCTGACAAACTTTGACCCTATTACGATAAATCTTGTAAAGAAACTGAATCAATACAATTACGAATATGCCATTATCGCAACTGATTTGCAGCATGCATTAGAGCTTTATGACTTGGGCTACAAAGTAGTCGTAGGTGACCCGGGTGATCCAGAGACATATAAGCGTCTTCGTGTACAAAACGCTGCCCTGGTGGTTGCCAATAATGATGATATGATGAATACAAACATATCCTTTACAATCAGGGGGCTCTCTAACAAAGTACCAATCGTAACGAATGCTGATGCGGATGATTCCATTGACATCCTTCAGCTTGCAGGCAGTACCCACGTATTTCAGTTCATGAAGATGCTCGGGAAATCTTTGGCCCGAAGAACACTTGGAGTGAGCATGGGGGCGAATGTCATCGGAAAATTCGAGCAGCTTCTCATTGCTGAAGCCCCTGCAATGAGGACACCCCTCGAAGGAAAAACCCTTATCGAAAGCAATTTACGGGAAAAAATCGGCATAACAGTTGTCGGTATGTGGGAAAGAGGACGATTTGAAATTCCCCACCCCCAGACTCGAATCAATTCCTCAACCGTGCTTCTATTAGCCGGATCTGCTGAACAGCTCAACAAATATGATGAGATCTTCTCCGTTTATCGCATTTATCACACCGCCAACGCTCCTGTCCTGATATTGGGTGGAGGCCGTGTCGGGCGTGCTGCAGCAGACGCTCTGGAAGAGCGTCAGGTTGCTTATAAGGTTGTGGATAAGAATCTGAAGCTCATTGAAAACAATGAAAACTATATTCATGGGGACTCTGCCGACATCAATACCCTGTATAGGGCCGGCATAAGAGAGGCACCGTCCGTCATAATTACCACACATAATGACGCCATGAATATTTATCTAACCATTTATTGCCGGAAACTGCGTCCCGATATCCAGATTATAAGCAGGGCAAACCTGGATAGAAATATTTCCAAATTGCATGGGGCGGGAGCTGACCTGGTTATGTCATATGCTTCCATGGGTGCCAACACCATAATTAATCTTCTGAAACCGGATGAAGTATTGATGTTTGAGGAAGGGCTGAATATTTTCCGCGCCCCGGTGCACTCATCTCTTGTGGGCAAATCTCTTGCAGAAAATCAGATCCGGAAACAAACGGGTTGCAGCGTGATAGCCATTAACACAAAGGGCAAGTTAAATATCAACCCCGACCCCACAATTCCTCTCAGGGAGAATGACGAAATGATCTTGATTGGCACTGCCGACGAAGAAAAGCGTTTTATAGAAAATTATTAGAGTTAACTTTTTCCCTCCCTGATTTTCCTTTCAATAAATATACATATTTGTTTAACCCATTTGCCAGCCCATTAAATCTGTAGCGTGCCCCCTGCCGGCCGGCGGGCAGGTGTGGGGCACTCATTGTGGGCCTCCGGCTCGTAGAGCCTACGTCTCGGAGAAGGACACAGCCCTCACGCTACGTTCTCATTTAATTCAACTTATTCTTTAATTTTCCGCAATAAACCAGTGTCCATCTATGAAAGGTTAATTATCTGAAATAAACACTAAAGCGGACCTTCCTGCGACTTCTTGCAACCCTTTACCAACTTAAAGTGACCCTTTGTGAACCTACAGGATTACGAGTCCGTAAGGTAGTGAAAGATGGATGCAAGGCATTGAGATGGCGTTGAGACGAATGACAGTCTGCTGGAAAGGTGGAGTTAGGCCCGCCTTGGTCCTTCTAAAGTTTGGCAAAGTTACAAAGATTCTTCCAGAGATCTCCGCCCTTCCAT
Source organism: Pseudomonadota bacterium (assembly GCA_015223015.1). Lineage (GTDB taxonomy): Bacteria > Desulfobacterota > DSM-4660 > Desulfatiglandales > B25-G16 > JADFWK01. Next base: position 6,684 of record JADFWK010000002.1, on the reverse strand, counting down.
TCCTACATTAGATCCTTCTTTTTTTCCTCGAACTCCTCTTTATTGATCTCGCCCCGAGCATATCTTTTCTTTAGGATCTCAAGGGCTGAGTCCTCGGGATGGGCCTTGGGGCCACCGGCTCTGGTGGAGAAAACCAACCACCGGATCAGAAAAACAATGCCCACAATGACCGCAATCCAGAAAGCAATCGTAAGAATGGGTCCAAACCATCCCATCCCGTATCCATGACCCATCATCCAGGGGCCCATCTGTGCCTTGCCCTCCATAGGAATGAGGACTAAAGCCAGTGCTAGTAACGCTAGTGAAAGTACCAACCTTTTCATATCCTATACTCCCTTCTTTGCTTTTATTCGCTTGCATTCCTCCCCTTTCAGCATTCAACAGCCACTTCTCTTTGCTAGGATCTTATGGCTGAAAGGATCAAGCCTGAGCGCGCTGAGCTCCCAAGGGAAAAACGTGAGTGCCTCCAGAGGGGATACTGGGACCCTCTTGAAGGCTTTCAATTGGCAACTTGAGGGAATCTCCTTTCATAGTCCTATCCTGAAAGGTTAGACTCTAGAAGGTGGCAAGTGAGAGTTTCAATAGGTCCCCTGATTTAATAATTGCACAAAGTTAACAGAAGTCAAGGCTGAATTGTTGTCGAGAATAATAGAAGGAAGATCCTGATGTTTTCCATTTTTCTTCCTTTTCCAAAATGCCATTGGAAACTTATGTCAGTGGCATCGCGGGGGTCCGCCACCGAATAGTTCCTTGTTTGCCTTTGCCATCCGCTCCAGGTAGCGTCCCCACCAGCCCGTAGGCCACTTATGCTTGACGGTCTTAGGATTCAGATACTTCTTCGGGGTTCTTCTCAAAGGCCCTGCGGCAGTCCTCAGAACAGAACCAGTAACTGTGTCCCTGGCAGTTGGATACCAAGCGCGTCATGCCTGGTTCCACCTTCATGCCGCATACCGGATCGGTAATAGCGTTGGGTGTAGGTGCTAATCTTGCCATGGCTAGCCCTCCCTTTTTGAACCAAGTTAAGACACTAAATGCTCAAACCTTTCAGGTTACCAATGGGGGTGAACAATCCTTCACCCCCATGCGCTCGGGGGGGCAATTCATTGGTTTCTTGACGTTTCGAGCTTTATTATGAGCAAAGGGCGTGCCACATTGTGGTAGTTAGCGTTTAACTATTTGAATTTATGTGCTTTATCGGGCGTGGCTTTGAAGGCAAGCGCTATTTATTCGTAGAAAGATGTGAGAGATTGGATAAAAAGTATCCAATTTTCACGGTTGAAGGGCACCTAGATGGATAAAAAGTATCCACCTCTGAAATCGCTACAAACTGTCGTTTGTGTCTGGCGCTTAGTGAAGCTAGTTTATCAAGAACGCGTAACAGTAAAGACGGGCAGGCTTCAACTGGAACCCCAAGGAAAGTCTGAGAATAAGGGCCGGATCTACGCTTTTTTACTCTCACTTGATTTGCAAAGTGAAGTTCGGCTACTATCTTGGGAAGAAGGAGGCTTGAACATGAGGAATATATTGACAACGTGAAGCATTTTAATTACTTTTTAGCTGTAAAGTAGCCACATCCTAAAAGGCAGTAACTGTATCAGCACAATTCAAGAGGAGATAGGGGCGATGAATGAACAGAACAGCACCGTGATGTCTAAGGTTGAAAGGTATTATAAGGACTACGGAATCAGGGCACGAGAACTCAAGAAGGAAGGTAAAACCGTGATTTCCTATCTCTGCTCCCTGGTTCCAATGGAGATTATTACGGCAGCGGGATTGGTACCTTTCAGGATAAGGGGTAATGTTAATGAGCCCATCACCAAAGGGGATACTAATTTGGAGACCATTGCATGCCCCTTTATACGAAGTTGCTTTGATCTTTCAGTGAAAGGATGGTACGATTTTTGTGATGGTATCGTTATTCCCCATGGCTGCGACAGCATGACCAGACCTTACAGTACCTGGCGCTATACACTCGGACTCCCTTATTCTCATTTTATCAATGTTCCCCATACAGTCAGCGGACCGTCAATGGAATTCTTTACCGAAGAGCTCAATACCTTTAGAAAAAGCCTCGGAAGGTTCGCTCAGAAAGAGATTGCGGACAGTGACCTTATTGAGGCTATTGATTTGTACAATGAAAACAGAGACAAGGCAAAAGCCCTCTATGACCTGCGGAAGTCAGATCCGCCGCTTATCTCAGGAACAGAAATGTCGAAGATACTCACCGTTGGAATGAGCCTTCCGGTTACTGAAGCAAATGAATTATTTGCCGAGGTTTTAGAGGAACTGACACAGAGAAAGGAAGCCCCTGTGCACAAGGCACCTCGCATAATGGTTGACGGTGCCTGCATAGATAACATTGACTTTGTCAAGCTCATTGAGGATAGTGGAGCCAATGTGGTTGTCGATAGCCTCTGTATCGGCACCAGAGATTACTTGCCTCATACGGACGTTGGGGGTGATCCCCTCGATGCGCTGGCACACCGTTATCTGGATAAGATAAATTGCCCCCGGACCTATAGGGAAAAGGCGGAGGGAGCCTATGAGAAAGACCTTACAGCACGATTCGGTGATATTGGCTCCCTGGGTAAGGAATTCAAGGTTGATGGTGTTATCCTCTATGTGTATAAGTATTGCGACCCTTTTGGGTTTGAGGTTCCTGCACGGAAAGCATACCTCGATTCCCTCAACATACCAGTTCTGTATTTAGAGGATGAATACTCGGCAGGCATCATTGGCCGGTTACGAACCAGGATCCAGGCATTTCTTGAAATGATCGAATAGTAATGTCAGTTCTCCATGGGAATGGGAAAACCGTTAACGGCGAACGATAAGGAGGTTTTAGCAGATGGCTGAGGAAGAAAAGAAGCAAGAGAGAAAGAAGAGAAGAACCGCGACCGAGGCCGCCAGCTCCATCGGTGCTATGGTAAAGGCAGCCATCGGTGGTACTGTAAAGGCAAAGGAAGAAGGGAAGAAACTTGCCTATTCATTTATAGTTTGTAGCTATGATGAGATAATAAGGGCTATGGATGTAGTGCCGGTCTGGACCGAAAATTATGCAGGTGTGTGCGGGGCAAAGAGAGATGCCGAAAGATTTCTGGAAAGGGCAGAATCCCAAAGCTTTTCACGTTCTCTTTGCACCTATGCCCTCTGTGGACTCGGTTTTGACCAGTGGAGGGAGGAATTAGGCGAAATGCCTCCCGATGCCCCATGGGGAGGACAAGCACGTCCTGATTTTATGCTCTCGAGCGGCCAGATCTTGTGTGACCCGAGAAACAAGTGGTACCAGGCAGCGCAGCAATATATGCCCGACGTTCCTATCTATGATGTAGGTCTTCCCTATCCCCTTTATGAGGATGATATCGAGGTTGCCGACGTTCAGGACTATTACATTAAGTATATTGTAGCGGAATTACGGGGGTTGGTAAAATTCCTGGAAGAACAAACGGGAAAAAAGATGGACTACGATCGGCTCAGTGAGCTCGTTGATTTGGGCGAGAGAACCTGGAATCTGATCTGGGAGACATATGAGCTTAGAAGGGCTGTACCCACACCAATGGGCACAGGGGATGCCATGAATACCATGGTGCCTATGGTCTTTATGATGGGCACCCAGGAAGCGTATGATTTTTATTTAGATTTAAATAAGGAGCTCAAGGATAAGATTGCCAGGAAAGAGGGCGTGGTCGAGGATGAGAAATATCGACTCCTGTGGGGTGGAGGATTACCCTCGTGGTTTGCCCTGACCGATTTTAACTATTTTAATAGCAAAGGGGCGGTTTTCCCGGTCGAGACGACCTATCGTATGATCGAACCCATCTACAGGCTCAACATGCCTGATACCAATGACCCTATTGAACGACTGGCTTGGAGATGGCTGGGATACTGGACCTACTGGTACGACAAGGCCAAAAAAAGGCCTGGATCCGAGCCAGACGTGGAGCGCTTAATACAGTATATTGAAGACTACCAGATCGACGGTGTTGTCATGCATGAGGCATTCTCATGCAGAACCTGGCACCTTGGCCTGATCTGGCAGTTAAACCAGTTGAGGAAGATATACAAGCCGATCCCCGTTTTAATACTGGGGCAAGATGGAAAGAAAGGAGAGGAAAAGCGAGAACTCCCTTCCCTGATTTTGGAAAGTGATATCATAGACATAAGCACCTATTCCGAGGTCGATACACGAAATAGGATAGATGCCTTTATTGAGACCTTGGAACAAGTAAGGAAAAACAAGGCCGATCGCCGCTAGGATGCTATGTCAGACTACTTTGCAGGCATTGACATAGGCTCTACCATGACCAAGGTGGTGATCATGAATGACGGGATCATCTCCTCTATTATAGGGCCTACCGGACCGGAGCAGCGAAGATTGGCCAACAGGGTAATGGAAAATGCCCTCAATCAGGCTGGCCTTCCTTTTGACGCAATCACCTACCTTGTGGCTACCGGTTATGGAAGAATCAATGTCCCTTTTGCCGACAAACAGGTAACGGAGATTAGTTGTCATGCCAAAGGGGTGGCGCACCTTTTCCCTGAGTGCAAAACAATTATTGACATTGGAGGGCAGGACAGCAAGGGGATAACAATAGACCACGGCAGGCCCACAGATTTCGTCATGAATGACAAGTGTGCCGCTGGTACCGGAAGATTCTTAGAGGTTATCGCCGAGGCGCTGGAAATCACCATAGAAGCCTGTGGCGGAATGGCGCTGAAAAGCAAAGAGCCTGCACAAATAAGCAATATCTGTACGGTATTTGCCGAGCAGGAGGTAGTGGCCCGGTTGGCGGAAGGGGTTCCTCTCAACGATCTGGTCGCTGGCATCCTCGAATCACTGGCTAGCAGGATCTCGCGGATGGTCAAGAGATTGAAGGTGGCAAATGAGGTTGTTATTACAGGCGGAGGAGCCAAAAATGCTGGTCTGGTTAAGGCGCTTTCCGACAAATTGGGTTATGCCACGCTGGTTCCCCCCGAACCTCTTATCACCGGGGCTGTTGGTGCCGCTTTACTGGGCAAAGATATTGTGCAAAAGGCCACGAAAAATAGCTTACCACTAGAGAGGAAAAAGCGCTCGTTAGAGGAGATAGAGATTCTCTAGGGTGATGTGTGATATGCGTTACAGGGATAGCCTGTCGCACACCATACATATCAGAGTTCACATCTCACATGATCTCGACCCAAGAACCTGTTTTCCTGCTGCATGATCAAAAGAGATGCCCACTCAGATAGCGATCCAGGGGTTCCTTTACCACTACTTTCTCAAGAAGCATTAGATCTTTCCCCCTTGAACCAATCTGGAAAAGCATTCAAAGGACCTGTCAAAGGTGGCCTCGACATCATCGGGAAAACAGCATGCTGGCAGCTCCCTCATTCTGAGATGGTATGCGATACACTCGCAGCACATGCCCTTCCTCGAACACGGCTCATAGGTGCAGTTACATTTCTCGAGATTCTCTTCCTTTTTACATTCCATGGTAGTACCTCCACTCAGCCTGATAGCTATTGCACATACGGGTTGAATTTGGTAATCTCATTGGGACTCAAAACCAACGGCTACCTGTTACCGGGAATACATTGATGAAATGTTTAATCCGATTTTTTGCCTTTGTGTGCGTGTTGGCGATGCATCTAGTCCTTGTCAATCCCATCTTTGGAAAGGATGTCCATCCGACTGTTAGTAACTTGGTGGACCGCTTACACATAGATGGTCTCGATGAGCAATATCTCCAGGATCTCTTTTCACGGCCGGATCTCAAGCTGATGCCCCAAGCAATCGCCAAGAGCCTTATGAGAAAGGAAGCCAACCTTAACTATGCCCAGTTTTTAGAGAAGTACTCCGTAGACAGGACTATTTCTTATCTGAAAACCCATCGTAAGAGCCTTGAGAAAATGGAAGGACATTTTAGGGTTTCCGCGCCGGTGGTAGTGGCGATCCTTTCTGTGGAGACTTCATGCGGAAGGTACATGGGCAAATTTGAAACCGTTAACATTCTGGTAACGCAGACACTCTCTTTGGAACCGGTGATTTATCGACAGATTTATGACTACATCCCCGCGAAAGAAAAATCAAACCTGACACCTCAAAGGGTTAGAAAAAGGCTTGAACAAAAAAGTGCAAGGGCCTACGCTGAGCTGAAGGCCCTTCTCATCTATTCCAAAGATCATGGTGTCGACCCCTTCCTGGTAAAGGGTTCAATAGAGGGTGCTATTGGGCTGCCCCAATTCCTTCCCTCCAATATCAAAAGGTATGGATTTGATGGGAACGGTGATGGCAAAATCGATCTTTTTCAACACGAGGATGCCATTACCAGTGTTGCCTCCTACCTTCAGGCCCATAAATGGAGAGAGGATTATACCTACAGACAGAAAAAAAAGATCATCCGCAACTATAACCAAAGTGACTACTATGCCAATACCGTACTCAAGTTGGCTGAACTGCTCGCCAATCACTGGCCCTAACGTATTGTCCGTTGAATTTTGTCAGTGGTCCGTCGATTTCTTTTTTGCCATTTACATCTGTTCCCATTTCATGCCCTGGATCTCAGTTATTAACAGGCTGTTGCCCAAACGGAAATCCCTTTGAGCGGTCATTAAAACGTTTTTTGCGAAGAAATCTTGGCGAAGCGGAAGATAAGCGATGTCAACTGTTTGAGCCCGAAGGGTGAGTTTTGACATCGCCTG
>JADFWK010000063.1 GCA_015223015.1 Pseudomonadota bacterium | reverse complement strand
GACATTAATCCGCCCGAAGTCTGGCGGATAAATTTTAAGATCTTAGCTTATATAGACACCAAGAGAATGTCTGTTAGAATAAAGCTAGCCGTTCACGGGTTCAATGGTTCAAGGTTCACAGAAAACCTCTGAACCGTGAACCCGTGAACGCTTAAGAATGAAGCTCCCTGCAGCCCCGCAAGCTGGATCTTCGCTTTACTCCGACAAGCTGCAGGGTATTTTGGCGAAGACGAATATAGATTGTGGAAAAATAGAAAATAAGGTAAAAAGCCTTCAGCAAAAACTGGGTACAGATAATCGTAATATAGCGATAGCGAAGTCAGCAATGACAAGAGATCAACTCCCCTATTTTCAGTCGTGGTACACTGAGTATGTATCTCATTTCTATTCTCAGGAGCATGACCAGGAACAGCAATGGGCCATCAAGCTCAAAGATGAGCACTCCCAGAGGGTACGAGAAGAGGTAATTGTGATCAGTCACGGATTAGACCTCCCTGAGCAAGACATCATGCTGGCCGAAGTGCTCGGTCTCTTTCATGATATTGGACGCTTCTACCAGTATCGAAAATATGGAACATTCAGAGATGATCTTTCGGAAAATCATGCTGAGCTTGGAGTAAAGGAGATTTCAGATGCCTCTATTCTCAGTGCGTTGTCGTACGAGGAAAAAGAGATCATAAAGAAGGGCATCCTTTATCATAATCTCCACAAACTCCCCGAGGATGAGGAGCCTCGCTGCCTCTTTTTTTGCAAATTACTCCGGGATGCTGACAAGCTGGATATCTGGAGAGTTGTTATAGACTACTATCAGAACGAACAAGATCATAATCCTCATGTGGCTCTGGAATTAGGTCTACAAGATACCCCCGGATATTCTCAAGAGATCTTGGATGACCTCTATTCGCGTCAGACATCAAGCGCAGGTTGCGTAAAAAATCTGAATGATTATAAGCTTCTACAGATTGGCTGGGTATATGATATAAACTTCTCTCCAACGTTTCAGGAAATCAAAAACCGAGAATATCTACAAAAAATTGCTCGCAGACTCCCAGAAACGCCAGAGTCGAAAAAGGTATTGGCAACGGCAGAGAAGTATGTTGCTTTACATGCCACGTAGGTGTTAACAGGTTGTTGCCGAAACGCGGAAAGGTTTATGCGCTAAAAAGAAGGGATCGTGATCGTATGACTCTCATTTGCACTCTTGACAATCTGCCTGATAATATCAACAACCCTGTAGTTACTATTGGTAACTTCGACGGGGTTCACAAGGGGCATCAGGTGCTTTTTGAGAAGGTTAGGGATAGGGCAATGGATTTGCAGGGAACATCGGTAGTCATCACTTTTGAGCCTCATCCTATAAAGGTGATGTCACCCGAAAAACTGAGACCACTCATAACCATCTCGGAACAAAAAAAAGAGCTGGTAATGAGCCAAGGCATCGACATACTGCTTCTAATCAAGTTTACCTTAAAGTTTGCTGGGATCTCCGCCAGAGATTTTGTCAAAGATATCTTAGTGGATAGGATAGGGATCAAAGAGATAGTGGTCGGTTACGATTATGCCTTCGGTCATAGCAGAGAAGGTAATATCCAACTCCTGAGGGAAATGGGCCAAGAGTTCAAATTTACGGTCCATCAAGTGAGACCTGTCTACGCAGGAAAAACTCTGGTGTCCAGCACATCAATTCGTAACCTTATTGTAGAGGGCAACCTGTCTGAGGCAAATCGGTTGCTTGGAAGAAATTATCAGATTAGAGGAAAGGTTATCGAAGGCAGGAAGAGGGGGGAACCTCTCCTCGGTTACGCAACAGCCAACCTCAGACTGCCTGATGGACTAATACCTCGAGAAGGCGTATATATCGTTACTGTAGAGTTGGAGGGCAAGCTCTACCAAGGAGTAACGAACATAGGCTACAATCCTACCTTCAAAGACAAAACGCTGTCGGTAGAGACCCACATTTTTGATTTTTCTGCCAATATACTGAAGCAAAACATTAAGGTAAATTTCCTTTCGCGTTTGCGTGATGAAATAACCTTCACCACTGTCGAAGAGCTTTCCCAACAAATCAGCCGAGATATTGAACAGGCACGAGAATTTTTTCGGGAACAAGAGAAACACTAGATGTCTTCATAGCTCAAGATCTTAGCTTCTATAGACTGCTAGATTGATTACCGATAGGGACTAAATACAGTGAATCTTGTTATCGAGCTTATTCCGACAGCTTCTCACTGCATCGAGACCACAGCTAAAAGAGAATACTGGAAAAGTGTAGATGAATATTTGAAAAAGGCAAATGAAGATAAGAGACTTGAGGAAAGAATAGAGCTCCTTAAAGCCTTCCTTGAGACGGCCGACTTTGGTATGCTGAGGCAGCAATCGGAAAAGCACATCATAGATGGAAAGCAGGTGACCTTCAAACTCTCTATGAAGTATAGGAAACCATGGTGTGAAATGACCGTGGAGCACAAACCGTGAAATACGAATGAAAGGGAAAAAAATCTTGTAATTCACTGACCCAAATGATATAGACCAAAAAAACTTTTTTCGCGGGGATAACATGTTTGGACAAGCCTTTCAATCAATGGAGCACGGGTACCTTAATAGGAGGGACTTCCTAAAACTCTCCGGTATTCTTGGTCTTGGCCTGGCAACCAGCCCGATCGGGGTGGCCTCAGCCGAGGCAGTAAAGTTCGACAAAACACTGCACAAGGTATCAAAATCCCAAATAGGCATGGGAACCATAGTTTCGATGACTGTTCTTGACCCCTCAAGAGACCATGCAGAGGAAGCCATCGCTCTCGCCTTTAAAGAGATCGAACGGCTAACCAAGCAGATGAGCAGGTATGACCCTGATACACCTCTTGCTCACCTGAATCGCCACCAGGTGCTCGAAGAAGCTCCACCTGAACTCTTGTTTGTGATCAAGAAATCCATGTATTACCACCAAATAAGCGATGGTTTTTTTGATATTACGGTAAAACCACTCTTAGATGTCTTTGCCCAATTACGTAAGGGTCCGAAAACGGCTTTGCCAAATAAAGAAAAGATAGCCCAACTCTCAGGGCTGGTTGATGCCAACCAAATTTTCCTTAGTGAAAAAAACATAGCATTTAAGAAAGATGGTATGGGAATCACTCTGGATGGCATCGCTAAAGGTTTTATTGTTGATAAGGCAGCCGAAAAGTTAAGGGAGCAAGGGATACAACATGCTCTCTTAAACGCTGGTGGTGATATTCGGACAATAGGTGACAAAGGAAATAATAGGCCTTGGAAAATAGCAATCGAAGACCCTTTGAAAAAAAGAAATTACCCCGATACCGTCGCTCTCACCAATAGCTCCATTGCCACCTCTGGCAACTACGAGGTATTCTTCGACCAGGAAAAGTTCTTTCATCATATTATCAATCCCGAAACTGGATTATCACCGCTTATTAATGCTAGCGTGTCAGTAAAGGCCTCCACAGCAATGGAGGCTGATGCCCTTTCAACTACCCTTTTTGTGCTCGGCCCAACTCAAGCGATGCGACTAATAAATGCCCTGCCCCACTGTGAAGGACTCATAGTTACGAAGAATCTGAACAAAATCAAATCCAACGGATGGCAGGGGATCAAAATATCATAGTCTCTACCTCTTTTCGTAATTCCGACAAGGTAGCAGGATTGAGGGCGGAAATTGGGATTCCACCGATGCTTTTGGCAAGCTGAGCTATCTGCGCCCCGTCAAGTCTATCGATCTTGTTTAAGACCAGAATAGTCGGTATCCTATTCAGATCAAGCCTACTCAAGGTCTTTTTCACAGATCCTATCTGACCTTCTACCAAGGGACCACTGATATCCGCTACGTGGAGAAGAAGGTCTGCCTCGTGAAGTTCCTCGAGCGTTGCAGCAAAGGCCTCCAAAAGATCCCCTGGCAAATCTCGAATGAACCCCACCGTATCAGTGAGGATAACCTCCCTGTCATTGAGCCTCAGGCGGCGACTCGTAGGATCGAGAGTAACAAAAAGCCTATCATCTACCCTCACCTGACTTTTGGTAAGGGCATTGAACAGTGTTGATTTTCCTGCATTGGTATATCCAACAATTGAGATGACCGGACAACCCCTGATCCTTCTCTTTTTTCTCCTCTCTTTCCTCTGTCCTTTGACCTTCTCTAGCTCGTTATTTAAGAGGCTAATCCTATCCCTTACCCTTCTTCTATTAATCTCCAGCTTGGTTTCACCAGGACCCCGACCACCTATCCCACCGGTAAGTCTTGACATTGCCGTATTCTTAGTAATTAGTCTGGGCAGGAGATACCGCAATTGCGCCAATTCCACCTGAATCTTTCCCTCCCTGGTGATTGCCCGTCTGGCAAATATATCCAAGATCAGCTGGGTTCTATCAATTATCTTCATTTCTGTGTAATCTGTCAGAACCCTGACCTGGGCAGGAGTTAGCTCACCGTCAAAAATCAAAAGATCAGCTCCCTCTTGAAGAGCGTAAACAGCGAGTTCGCTCAGTTTTCCCTTGCCTAAGAGAAAACGAGAATTTGGCTCTGCCTTCCGCTGGATAAAAGAACCCACAATCAGAAGGTCATTGGTTGTGGCCAGTTCTCTTAATTCTTGAAGCGATTCCTCAGCCTGCCTCTTTGAGGCCTTGGTCACACTCACAAGCACAGCCTTTTCCTTCCTTTCCATTCCGAGACCCTGGCCTGTTTTGGAAAGCTCACTTTCAAGATCTCTGATAAAGTCCGAAAAATTGAAATGAAGCCTGCCAATATCAGCTACATGCTCCACAATCCACGGCTGCCCTGTTTTATTGGTAGGAAGGAGATGGGCATAGTAAAGATCGGCCGGAATCCCTTGAGGATTAATGGTAATGCACAACATCAAATCCAGCTTGAGTAGAGCGAGATCCATGAGATCCTCATGACTTAATGGCTCTCCGTGCAGGTGAGTGTGGACACATCTTAGCCCTTTCAGCCTACCAGCACCAGATCTGAACCGAGTTAAATCAGGGATCAGGATGCTGTGGTCATTGCCCACAACCACATACTCTACATCCCCCCTCCTTCCGATGAGGAGTGCCACTTGTCTCTTAATGTCAGCAGAGATCTCCGCTAATCGGCGTGCAATCTCACGAGAGATGATTTCGCCCTTGGAAATACGTCGTGTATAGATGTTTTGAAGTCTTTTGAGATGGCTGGCCTTGAGACCACCAATTTTGCCATATACCTTGTTTATGGCTCTGCCTCAAGTTATTGGTAACGGATAAAAAAAGAGCGGTTTAGGAAATCACCCTTCTGCCAATTCTTCCTGGTAGAAGTTATCGAATTTTGTATATTTTTCCCTGAATGTCAAATTAACAGAGCCAGTAGGACCATTTCTATGTTTGGCAACAATAAGTTCTGCCTTTCCCCTGTTTTCCTCTGTCCGGTTATACATCTCTTCTCGATAAATAAACAAGATCAGATCTGCATCCTGCTCTATAGCGCCTGACTCCCTCAAATCAG
>JADFWK010000062.1 GCA_015223015.1 Pseudomonadota bacterium | reverse complement strand
TCCGGGCTGGGTCATCCCGAGACGCCTGGATAAGTCCGTCAACGCGTATCCCAATTCCCTCACCGCCAACATCATGTCAAACTCATTATATCTTTATGCCAGTCCCCCTTGAGTCCCTTTGATCTATGACCAGAGAGAAAGATGAAAGAACATTGCTTAAAAAAATAAGCACTGTACTTATTCTTGTTAACAGGCGTCAGGCCGCTATCTATTCCGAAACGATTTAAGCATCCTGCTGGCATCAGTTTCATCAACATCGTCCCATTGCTGATAGGCAGCTGCCACTGCAAACTGCGGGCCACTACGTATATTTGCACAATAGAGTGCATCAACTCTATCCATTATGCGGACAAGGGATTCCTGATGAGCGGTAGGTACGGCGACTATTGTTTTTCTGGCACCGGTATTGTGTAAGGCCATCAGGGCCACTCGAAGTGTGGAACCAGCGGCTATGCCGTCATCCACCAAGATAACCGCTTGACTCTCCAGATCAGGCCATGGCCGGTCAGCCCGAAACAGTTTGACCCGGCGCTGTACTTTTTCCAATGCTTCCTGTGTCTGCTGCTCTATTGTCGGTTGATCCAGGTTAAAATAATCAACATACTCCTTATTGATCCATACGGTGCCGTCAAAGGCCACAGCGCCGAAACCTGCCTCAGTATTCCATGGCAGCAAAATTTTGCTTACAACAGCTACGTCAAGGGAAAGATCAAGGGCTTCGGCAAGTTCCACGGCAACAGGCACCCCACCCGAAGGAACAGCAAGAACCAAAGCCTTGCTTCCCCTCCATTCCTGCAGCATCTCCGCAAGCACCTGTCCGGCATGTTTTCGATCCCCGAACACACCTCTTTTCTGGCGCAATCGGGGCAGGTCATATAATGTATTACTCATAGGATCTATGTTGCAATTCCAGAGATATTACCTGTTCTCTGATTTGTCTGTTCCCTGCTGGCAGGGTAGCAACACGTCAGTTTTTAGATTCTTACATGTTAGTTCTGAGAATTCGTCTCTCAGACTTATAATTATTTGAAATCACTAACCTATTATCTAAGGCCAAGAATCTTGTCCTTTAGAGTTAGTTTTATTTGGTTAGTATAAGCATTGATACAAGACCCTGTACAGGGCAAACCCGGAAGAGGAAAGAGCAATGGTCTATACTTGCAGAAAACCCTCCGGTAGGAGAGAGGTTGCCAGCATCACCATGTTGATATCACCATGTTCTATCCAGGATGCTGCTCGCCGGCGCTGCGGTTCAAACCAGAAATTTTCAATCAGTTCAGTCAGGGGACTATACTGCAATAACATGGCGAGATATTCGGACAGCCCAGGATAAATGTTGCACAGCCTCGATGTTTTTTCAAGCAAGCCCTGCAGCCTCTCGACCCCATGCATGCCGATGCATAGACCGATTTCCCGAAATGCAAGCCGATATTCTGCCGGCAGACTCAAAGATTCGCTCTTTATAAAGGACTGCAGGCCTGTTAAGGAGGATTTAAGCAGATCTTCCAGCAGATCACTCTGTTCCAGATAACCACAGTCAATCATTTGCGCCAGCCTGTAGGCATCGTACAGAAGTCCCCCTATTCCCAGGGGATCATCGGTTGCCCAGTTCTGTCCCCTGCAGATACCGGTCATATCCACGATTTCTGCCTGTAGATCAGCAGACCTCTTTCCTGTTGCACTCATCTGCAGCTCATTATAGGTGATGAATCCATCCAGTGGATCGTGTTGTCCCATGGAAGGTACCAGCGGCCTGCTGAGATCGATGCTCATTTTCCAGTACATATATTTCCTGCCATCAACCGGGGAGATATAGATAAATCGGTTATGGACAGTTTTTGCCAACTCAATTGCCCACTTGCCGTAGGTTATATCTCCGGTAACCTGGCTGACACGAGAAAGTGCATGCATCCACTTAGTCAGGTAGTGGTAATATTGGCCGTCACGGTCCCATTCCAGCTGTTCATCATAGCGATCCGATGACCTCCGTTCATTGAGTTTTTTGCCAATACGCATCCCGCCCTTGGTGGGATGCAGTTTGCCGGTTTGTTCATCAAGTCCGCTTATCCAGCCTGTTCGACCATCATCCTCCCTGTGACGGCCAAGCACTGTATGCACCTGATCTACCAGCTGCAAAGCAAGTTTTTGGTATCTGTTCTCCCCAGTCCGGCAAAAGAGTTCAAGAAAATTGCAGACCGCAAAGGCATCTGTCCACAGGTAACGTTTCGGAGATTGGTCGACCGGTGCAAGCCCTGTTATCTCAGCAAATTCAATCATCAGCTCCTGGGATGTAGAACGTGGGATATTCATTCTCTTTTTTTCAGTTGAATGCCCTGGGCTTCCATGCGCTGCTGAAATTTTCTGCCTCCGGAAAGGGTGCGAATACGATAGGTCATATGGAGCTGCACATCTGAGCAGGTAAGCGGCATTGCCACGACCTGGCAATTTGAGGCTGTAAGTTCATCTTTTCTTATGGCAAAACTCTGGCTACCATCGATAGAGACCTCTACAGTGGTGCCAAAGGACGCAATCCGTATAATTTGCAAAGTGAGCCCCGGTAAGACTCCCATCTGGGCAAGGCGTTGGGCAACCTTTTCGTCGGAACCCAGAGAATGAATAATGCATTCAACTCCCGGCTTTTGTTCCAAGCAGTTTATTGTTTTTTTTCATATCCTGAATCAAATATTGAGGCGCAATGATAATTATTGATGGGAATCGATTGTTAATCTGCCCTTATTTTTAATACATATATGGCAATGCCGCGTAAAGTCAAGTGGTGGATTCTGACCAGAAGACTCAGGGGGACGGGCATAACTAGATAACTAAGCCTCTATGAGCCGACAGTTGTTTTCTTCAGCATACTGTTCGCCTCTTTTTACGGCGTACCCCACTCTGGGCTGGGTCATCCCGAGACGCCTGGATAAGTCCGTCAACGCGTATCCCAGTTCCCTCACCGCCAACATTATGTCAAACTAATTTTATAGTTATGCCTGTCCGCCTTCCCAAAAAGAATGCCCCTCTGAAGATGTCTGTGGTCTCAAGGTTGGTTGTATGTAAACTTCATCACCTTCTTTCTTTTTGGGCCTATCCCGATAAAATCGGGATTGATTTGATTGAGTTATCTGAGGAGATACGATAGAAAAACAAAGCGGTTTCAGAAGCTTTGATGCCTCTGGGACCCTCTTTTCAGGGCCATCAACTCAAGGACCGGCCAAGGTCAGCAGTTGATCGCCTTTTTTCTTTCGAAAATCGCCCCTTCAAAAAAGTGTCAAGCAAAAATGTTGCCAAAATTCAAAAAGGCGTGTAAGATCATTTGTGATATCTTAGCTGTCTCATATGATCCTATTTGTCAAGAGGAATAACAATGAAACAATCCCATAATAACGGTGAGTCCAAAAACCCGTGTTATGATGTCTCCAACCCATATGCATTGGAGGACAACACCATGCCCTTTTCAGAAAGACTGTCAAAACTAAGAAATGAGCGAGGACTGACCCAACAGGAGATGGCCAAGTTGATCGGTGTGGGCATCGCTCAGATGAGGCGCTACGAAAAAGGCAAGTCTTCACCGACCCTGGACGTGATAAAAAACATCGCAAGAACCCTTGGGGTGTCAGCCGACGAACTGATCTTTGATAAAGACGAAAGGGTGGCTGCGGCAAAAATACTGGACCGGCGGCTGCTGGAACAATTTGAGCTCATCTCAAGGCTTTCCCCTCATGACAAGGAGGCCGTTAAAATCATCCTTGAGAGCATGATTATCAAAAGCAGGCTCGAAGAGGTCATGCCCTCCCCGCGGGATGACACCTGGACAAAAGAGATGCGCCAGGTGGTATCAGAGCTTAGAAAAGGTGCTGAGGGATATTCGGAAGAAGAAATAAACGACATCGTGGATGAAGCCGTCAAGGCTGTAAGAGCGGAGGGAGAAGCCAGGAGCGAACACATTGAAGCCTAAGCTAAGGGCTGTGATAGATACCAACCTTTTTATCAGCGGTCTCTTTGGAAAGGATTCTCTCTCGGCCAAGCTCCAGGATTTATGGATAAACCAGGAGTTCGAACTGGTTACCTCTATTGAGATAATAAAGGAAGTGAGCCGAGTACTCCGGTATCCAAGGATCAAAAAAAGGTTTCATCCGAAAGATGAAACGCTCAAGCGGTTCTTTCGGCTTGTTTTCAGAAAGGCCGTGATTACCAAAGATATCTATAAAACTGACAGAATCGCCGATGATCCATCAGACAATAAGTTTCTTGCCTGTGCCCTGGAGGGAAGGGCAGACTACATTGTCTCAAGAGATCGGCATCTGAGAAACCTTAAACAGTTTCATGGAATCAAGATCATTGATGCCAGTAGTTTTGTGAAGAGGGTAACCCGTAAATAGGCAAGGTTGGTCTTCGGCTGCGGGCTTCAGCCCCTGCGGATCTGGAGTTTATCCGCCTCTGGCGGGCTACCGCATTCTGTCCTGAGCCCAGCCGAAGGGCCTCAGCCCGCCTATTTTAACCCCACCCACCCGGGCTTCTGGCCATCTGATAATCCACATTATGTAATCGGCTAAAAGCAAAAAAGCCGTGCCAGGAAAAAACACCCTGTCACGGCTTTTGCAGCCTCTTACATAATGTTGACTGATTATCAGACAGCCATAAGCCTTTTACCCCCCAAAAAAAGACCAAAAGGCGGCTAAAGAAAGAAATCCAAACCCCTTTCTGTTCTGTTAAGAACTCACAAAGCTTTTAGATTCAGGGTTATTCAAGTTGGTCAACAACGAACAACGATCCAGGTCTTTCCACCGAGCTTCCACCCTTCAGAAGGAAGGACGAAACTGGCTGATATTCTCTCAACAGAGTGACTCTTCTTCTTTTCGTCTCATAATTTCATATTTTCTTGTGTTCTATACGAATTACATCAGAATAATGAATATGATAGAGCGGCTGCGATCAAAAAGGAAAATACGGCACAAAACCATATATCCCCTTTGCCAAAGT
>JADFWK010000061.1 GCA_015223015.1 Pseudomonadota bacterium | reverse complement strand
TGCCTTCAGTATCGGTGGTCAAAATATGAACACCGCTCTCATCTTCTGCAGCCAAAATCATCCCCTGGGATTCAATCCCACGGAGCTTGACCGGCTTAAGGTTGACAACCACAATAACCTGTTTGTTTCTGAGTTCATCTGCCTGGTAGTGAGGGGCAAGCCCGGCCACGATCATTCTCTCTTCTCCCACGTCAACAGTTAGTTTGAGCAATTTGTCTGATCCGGAGATGGGTTCTGCCTGTTTTATGATCCCAACCCTGAGGTCTAATCTCTGAAATTCTTCAAGATCTACAAGGTCTGGCACTGGTGCAACCTCTTCCTTTTTTTTAACCGCTACCCTGGGGAAAAGCGCGGGGGCTTTGGTAACAGGATTAACCCGTTTCGTTGCTCCCCACTTTTGTAAGCTCGCCAAACTTAGGTCCTTTCCAACTCTTTCTAACCCCAACTGGTGCTGGATCTTCTCTGCGGTCTGAGGCACAAACGGCCACATGAGCACCGAGATAATCCTGATTACCTCGACAACAGTATCGAGTACAGTGCCCAGGCGTTCCTTGTCTGATTCAGCCAAGGCCCATGGCTTCATGGTATCGATGTATTTGTTCGCCTTGCCAATGAGTTCCCAGACCGCCATCAAGGCCTTGTGAAAGGTAAATTCCTTCATCATAGCCGTATACTCTTCGATCAGGTGCAGGGCGGCTTCCCTCACTGAACGGTCTTCCTCTGCTACGGTGCCAGGGGCAGGAACAATTCCATCAAAATACTTGACTACCATGGTTGCACTTCTACTCACCAGATTTCCTAAATCATTTGCCAGATCAGAATTCAACCTCCTCACCAGTGATTCCTCACTGAAATCCGAGTCAAGACCAAAGACCATATCTCTGAGCAAGAAATACCTGAAGGCATCGATACCATACCGAGTAGCCAAATCCATAGGTCGCACGATATTTCCCAGGCTTTTTGACATCTTCCCTGCATCCACATTCCAGTATCCGTGGACATTAAGATGCTGATAAGGATCAATTCCTGCTGCCTTGAGCATGCACGGCCAGAATATGGCATGGGGCTTGAGAATATCCTTGGCAATGATATGCTGTGCAACAGGCCAAAACACTTTGAAGCGTTCATCGCCAGGGTAGCCAAGGGCTGATACATAGTTAATCAAGGCATCAAACCAGACATAGGTCACATAGTCATCATCAAAAGGGAGGGGGATACCCCAGGACAACCTCTTTTTTGGCCTGGATATGCAGAGGTCTTCCAGGGGCTCCCGCAAAAAGGCCATAACTTCGTTCCGATATCTCTCTGGCCTAATGAAGTCGGGGTGCAGATTAATATAGTCCATGAGCCATTCTTGGTAGTTACTCATCCTGAAAAAGTAGTTCTCCTCCCGGATAAGGTTTGGCTCGCTCATATGAATAGGGCATTTACCATCTGCTAATTCTGTGTCTGTATAAAACCGCTCACATCCGACGCAATATTTTCCTTCGTACTCACCAAAATAGATATCGCCCTTTTGATGAACCAGAGAGAGGATCTCTTTCACCGTGTCTTGATGGTTCTTATCAGTAGTTCGTATGAAATAATCGTTGGCAACATCCAGTTTAGGCCAGGCCTCTCTAAAGGTTGCGCTAATCCTGTCTACGTATGCCTCGACTGTCTCACCTGCTTTGGTAGCTGCCTCAACTACCTTGTCACCATGTTCATCAGTGCCGGTTAAAAAAAAGGTTTCAAACCCCGCTAACCCATAAAACCGTGCGATCACATCGGCTACAACGGTGGTGTATGCATGTCCCAGATGTGGTTCTGCGTTTACATAGTAAATCGGTGTGGTTATGTAGAATACATTCAGGCTACCTTTTGTCATTCTCTCCCCGTGCCCTTTTCGTTTTCACATAGTCATCGTATTCAAAACTAAGACAGCACATGAGTCTCCCACAAATGCCAGAAATCTTGGTAGGATTCAACGAAAGTTCTTGCTCTTTGGCCATTCTTATGGAGATGGGATCGAAGTTTGTTAAAAACACAGAACAGCATAACTCCCGACCGCAATGGCCAACTCCACTCAGCATGCGTGCCAGGTCTCTGGTGCCGATCTGTCTCATGTCCACGTGGGTATGAAACTTTTGCACCAGATCCTTTACCAATTCTCTGAAATCAACCCTGGTTTTGGAGATATAAAAGAAGGTCAGTTTGCTTCTGTCAAATGAAAGCTCCGCTGAGATTAGATTCATGGGCAGCTTTTTCTTCTCTATCAGCTCCTTACAGAACCCCATTGCCTCTGCCTCTGTCTGTTCATTGTTCTTTTTCTGTTCAATATCCTCTGATGTGGCTAAACGAAATATCTCCTTTATCGGCCTGCTCGGCATGGAGGCATCCCTGAGTCTGGTTTCAGTGCATACCATACCCAGTTCCGGGCCATTGTTTGTCTCAACAATTACCTGATCTCCCTTCTTGAGCACAAACCTACCAGTGTAGAATTCACAGTATTTTCCATCTCTCCGGAACCTGACACTCACAATCTTCTTTGGACCTTTTCTGTCGTCTCTGTTCATAAGTGAGCAGCCCCTTTCAAGCCAAACAGGGCCCTTTCAATTGAAATAAGTGAATTCTTATTGTCCATGAGATCATGTTCGGCCCTGGCGATAACTGCCAGCGACCTCACCAACCCATCGACAGTGTAAACAAGAGATGCCTTTCTGAGATGACTAACCAGATCGGTATTTACCATGAGATCTATTGCACCGCCTAACTTGATGAGCACCATGTCTCTAAACCAACTCTTCCATATCCCCAGCATCAAGGCCATTCTATCATCTTTGAGTTCCTTGCCGGGACCCGCCTTTTTTCCAAGGTCGGAGAATTTTTGAGCTGTATCCAGCAAAACATCAGGAGCACCATTAATGGCACGATCGAGCATGTGTACCCACCCTGCCCTGTCGGCTAAAAGATCACCCTCGGCCATTCTGAGTGCCTTCCCGAGACTTCCCTCTGAAAGTCTGGCCAAGATCTTTGCCTCCTCTCTATCCATAGTGCGCTCTCTTGTCAGCCACTGTACGATCTTCTCAGTGGGCAGTGGTTTGAAAGGGACCTTTTGACATCGAGAAACAATGGTTTGAAGCAGTTCCCCTGGATCCTTCACATTCAGGATAAAAACGTTGCCCAGAGCAGGCTCCTCGAGAGGCTTTAGAAATGCATTGGCCGCCTCAGGAGTCATTCTTTCAGCTGGATCTATGATAGTTATCCGATACTGCCCCAGAACCGGGGAAAAGGCAAGATGCCTGTTGATCTCCCTGATCTGGTTAATGCCGATTACCTTTTTCTCCTGATCCGGTTCTATCACCATAAGGTCAGGATGGTTTCCATCGATTATTTTCTTACATGACGGGCATTTCCCGCATCCATCTCCATCAACGGGGTCCGCACAATTGAGCAACAAGGCAAAGGCGATAGCTGTGGTTGTCTTGCCTATTCCTTGGATACCGGCAAACAGATAGGCAGAGGCAATCTTATCGTTGGCTATCACCCGCCGCAGAAACACGGTTGCCTTTTCTTGCCCAATTATTTCCTTAAACGATAGGATGCCCATTGGTAGAACTTAGTTCGCTTCGCTCACAATTGGAATGTTGGCCTGCCCTGGTGCGACTTGTCGAGAATAACTATCGGTTGCTGTAATAGCTCAATATACGTATCCAAAGACTTTCATCCTTTCATACCAGGTCTGGGCCAGGGAATACTGGAGTGATGGAATAAAGGGTTTCTGGAAAATGGGAAATTGGGATATTGAAAGATTCCTCTTGACAGCAAAGTCAATAAAAGAAT
>JADFWK010000060.1 GCA_015223015.1 Pseudomonadota bacterium | reverse complement strand
TTAGTCAGATAGGATCAATGAGGCAACTTACTCAAAAACAAAAATACCACACCCATTTATGAATGGGGGTGGCTTTATTTTCTACCCATTCCCTATCCCTCGTAGGGCAAATTACCTAGTTTGGTGAAATGGCAAACCAAGAGGGATCTTAAGCCATCATAATGGCTTGATGCCAGTATTGCACTTGACTCTCTTGTTTGCAGTTTGCTACTGTTTTTTTAGTGTAACTATTCAGCCACCAAGGCACAAAGACCCAAAGAGAGGATGAACATAAATCAAATAACGGATTTTTCTCATTAATGAGCCTAAGGCTCATTAATTTCAATATGCCGCGCATTAATGCGCCTGAGGCGCATTAAAAAGCCTGTAACTGTTCACGGGCTCAGCGGTCCAGGGTTCAACAAAAATCTGAAAAGTCCTACGAGCAAACTTAACAAAAGAAATGTAACCCGATTCGGCTGAGCTCGTCGCAGGCTGAACGGTGAACCCTGAACCTATGAACACCTACGAATAATTCTATAATCTTGGTGCCTTGGTGACTTTGTGGCAAGATACCTGAGTTACTTTTTAAGAACCCGGGTTCATTTACCATTTCCAGTGCATTGGCAAGGAGAACGTTGAGCAGGTCATCTAACATGTGAATTCTAAAGACTTCTTTAGTACTCTTTATTACGATAGAAATAATCACGGAGTAATCTGGTGGAGGAGATTTATTCGGATATCTTGGTAGTAGGTGGGGGTGCAGCCGGATGTTTTGCTGCTATCAAGGCCAAACAGAATGGCGCCCACACTGTTCTTCTGGTAGACAAGGGATATGTAGGCAAAAGTGGGTGTAGCAAATTTGCCGCTGGTTCATTTAAGTGTTTCATCCCTGATGAAGATGATTTTGACCTCTGGTTCAGTAAGGCTGTTGAGGAGGGCTATTACATCAATGATCAAAACTGGACCAAGATTCATTTGAATCAAGTTTTTGATCGAGTCAAGGAGCTGGACTCATGGGGTGTTGATTTCCTTAAGGATAAGAATGGCAGGTTCGAAAGGCTGGAGGGACAGGGCTCCTCAGAGAAGAGACCCATTAAGACAATTATGTTTCATGGTCCCCAACTGATGGATGTTCTTCGGGCGACGGCTCAGACATTTTTGGTCGATATCGTTGACAAGACCATGATAACACACCTGTTACACGACAAAAGAAATAGCAAGAGCATAGCAGGTGCCCTGGGATTTGACCTGCGAACAGGCGAGCATAAACTCTTCAGAGCAAAAGCCACGATAATGACTGCAGGTCCACAAGCCTTTAAATCCCACTACGCCTACCAAAAAATGGCTACAGGTGATGCCCATGTGATGGGATTGCATGCCGGGGCCGAGCTTGCAAATTACGAATTTACCTGCCATCATCTGTCCTGTGCAGATTTTGATACAACTGGAATGAATGTTTTGCAGGGCTTAGGGGCAACCTTTATTAACACAAAGGGCGAGCCTTATATGAAGAAGTACGATCCGGAGTATGCAGACCATTCCACGATGAATCGATTGTCTGCAGGCATGGCATGTGAGGTAATGCTCGGAAATGCACCCCTCTATATGGATTTCAGTCATTTTGACGAGAAGTCTCTTGCCTACTTTGAGAATACACTCCCCATCATGTACCGCGCTTTTGAGAGAGCGGGGTATATTAATAATGGCACAATAAAAGACCGAGTCGAATGGGTATCAGTGAACATGGGAAATGTAGGGTATGGGGGAGGACTTAAGATTAACACCACCTGTGAAACCAGTTTGAATGGATTGTTTGCTGCAGGGGATGCCACCTGTGGACCGGCATCAGGTGTTGAGGGCTTCTGCGCCTATGCCATCCCCTTTGCAACAACCTCAGGCGCCATAAGCGGGATAGCTGCTGCTGAGTACATAAAGGGCTGTGAAGATATATCCCCTTCACCACAAGAGGTTCGAGCATTTGCACAAGAGCTTTCTCGACCGCTCAAGACTGTTGATGGTGTAGAGCCTGACTATCTCATGCTTAAAGTCCAAGAGCTTCTCTTTCCAATGGATATTTATCTCATTCGTCACCATCAGAGGTTGCAACAAGCATTGGAGAGGCTTTGCGAGTTGCGTGACGAGTTTGTTCCATTCTTGAAGGCTTATGACCCGCATTACCTGCGAATGGCGATTGAGGCATCAAATATGGTCACGTGTGGTGAACTGTTTCTGCGTGCCGCCATAACAAGAACTGAGAGTCGAGGTTCCCATTTGAGGGAGGATCACCCAGCCATTGATAATATCAACTGGTTAAAATGGATTATTCTTACTGAAGATCATGGAAATATCACAGTCTCAACAGAGGAGATTCCCATCGAAACCTATCCTATGAAACCGGAGAGGAAGAAATATGCCCATCCTGTCACACAGGTGACAGATTGTTTCAAAGGTCTTGCCTTCGATTGAATTCTAATATATCTTTAATGGCCACTTATGATCTTACGATAACGAGAGCCCGTGCTGTAGATAGTGTTACCGTGAAAAGGATCAAATCTCCCAATCTTCTCCTTCTGGACAACAGGAGACGATGGAGCAATGCAATTTCTCTATAAAGAGCGATCATGGGAATTAGCTGGATTGACCAGAAGAGTTGCAATGGTTGTGGCAGGTGCGAGTTGATTTGCCCTCAAGATGTAATTAGGCTTAATGTGGAGAAAAAAAAGGCGTTCATTAAATACCTTCGAGATTGCCAATGTTGTTTTCTTTGTGAGCTTGAATGCCCGCAAAATGCAATCTATGTGACACCCTATCGCGAGAGAAGAGCGGTACTTCCTTGGTAGAAGGCAAGGGTTGTTACTGTCGAAACCCAAACAACCGAAAGAAAGGGGGTGAAGTTAGATTTTCTTGTTATTATAACCTTAACTCTAAAGGAGGATAATTATGAAAAAACAATTTGTAACCGGGATATTGCTTGTACTAGTTTTTGGTTTCACCGCATTGTCCTGGGCAGGGGCAGTCCAGTTGTCCATATCAACCGGGTCTATGGGAGGTGGATTCTATGCAATAGGTGGTGGTATGGCTGCCTATATCTCAAAAAATATTGAAGGCGTTCGCTGCACAGCGGTGACCTCAGGTGGCGTTGACGAAAACATCAACCGCCTGGATATGGGAAAGGCTGATATTGGGTTAGTGAGCACCGGAGATTCCTATGCCGCTTTTAGAGGTCTGAAGCCCTACAAAAAGAAACTCAACAAAATGCGTGGCATGGGCATCCTTTTTGCTAATTGGGGCGAACCCTTCTGCCTAAAAAAGAGTGGCATAAAGACGTATCTGGATCTGAAAGGTAAGACGGTCAGCGCAGGGGCGCCCGGTGGTTCAATGCACAAATTGTTCTTTGATTGGGTTAGAATTCATGGCCTTGATCCAGAAAAGGACATGAAAATCGTGTATCTGCCATCCAGAGGTGCTGTAGATGCCCTGAAAACAGGCCAGATCGATGCCGCTATGGAAATCGCAGCAATTCCAACGGCATCAATAACAGAGCTCTCTTTGACCCGTGACATCAGTATAGTCCATTTTGCACCAGGTTATCGAGAGAAACTCGTCAAAGCAATGCCAAAATACCTCCCCATGACAATCCCGGTAGGTACCTATAAGGGGATCGACGAGGATATTGAAACCGTTGGCATGGCAGCTCTCTGGGCCTGCAAAATGGATCTCTCCGAGGATGTTGTCTATACCCTGGTTAAGTCCATATATAGCCCGGCTGGTCTGGAGTATCTGGGCAAGGTTCACCCAGCAGGAAAAGGTATTAAACTGGAGAACGCAGCCAAATGGGCCCCTATCCCGTTCCATCCCGGTGCTGAGAGATTCTTTAGGGAAGCAGGCGTATTAAAGTAAAACTCTTCTATCCGGGCACTCCAGTGGTTAGATGTACCCACTGGTTCGCCCGGATACACGGATCCTGGCTTTGCCATTCCAAAAGATATTCCGACAACCCTAAACCTCCACTATTGGTTACAGTAATTTTACCATCAGTTGTGATAATGGAGCATATATAGATCACTCTCTATATGCATATCAACTACCCGAAGGGTTAATAATGGCATCTGAAGATAACGAAGATAGTCATAAATGTGACAAAAAACAAGCTGCTGTCATGCAAAGCGGTACTGAGGTTGTTGAAAGGAAATTTTATGGGATCCGGAAACATCTTGTTGACTTAGGGCTGGCCCTTATTGCCATCATGGTGCTGTACTGGACGATTAATTTTGCTTTCGACATCGTGATCAAGCGTTCCTTATACCTCATGATGACTCTTGTTATGTGCGCCATTGTATATCCTGTCAGCAAGAAACTATCTTTTGTCAAAGCTTCCCTTGTTATTGATACCATTATCATCATAATTTCAATCCTCGGATCGTTATATGTAATGTATGATTGTAATGCTCGATTCATGCGTCTCGGTGCATTGAACAGGTCTGATATCTTCTTTGGTATTGTTATGATAATTATCGGCCTGGATATTGG
>JADFWK010000010.1 GCA_015223015.1 Pseudomonadota bacterium | reverse complement strand
TGCTCAACCAAAATGCCAGAGATAAAAAGGTGTAAGAATGTGACCTACTGCTCATTGACTGGCTAGATGGCCTGATTGAATATCTCGGATGAAATGGTTCCTTCGGCGATCTTGGCGACTGGTCCGATCATTGAAATCGAGAAGTCCCCTGACACGGTGATGTCAATCTTGCCTCCCGGCATGTGGACACCTATGTGAGAGTCGCAGAACCCGAGCCGGTGGGCAACGGCCGCTGCTGCGCTACTGCTGCTGCCCGACGCCAGGGTATACCCGGCGCCACGCTCCCAGATCTCGATCTGGATGTTTGCACGATCCAAGATTTTCATAAACTGGACGTTTGTTCGATTAGGAAAACGAGTATCCGTTTCGATCAGCGGACCCCATTTCCGAGCCTCTTCCTCAGAGACCTCATCGCATAGAACTATACAGTGCGGATTCCCGATCGTAGCTGCACAGAATTGTAATTCCTGGCCATCAACAACAATTGTTTCGTTTATGACTTCCCGTGGTGGTCCCTCGACAGGTATCTGGGTACTGTCAAAGCTCACCCTGCCCATATCGACGGTAACGCTTTCACCTTCCCCGCGGACCTGGGATTGTACCGTTCCTCCGGCCGTCCATATCGTGAATGGCTCCTTGCCAACGAGTCCCTTTTCCCAAAGGTGCCGAGAGAAAATACGCAGCCCGTTTCCGCTTTTTTCTGCCTCGCTGCCATCAGGGTTGAAGATGCGCAGAGCAAAATCACATTCTGCACTTTCCAGGGGACCAAACAGAATACCGTCTGACCCGATACCATAATTACGATGGCAAATTGATCGAATTTGGAGTGGAGTTAATTGGCCCCCAACATCGGGAGGATTTAACACGATGTAGTCATTCCCGAGTGCATGATACTTGAAGAACCGCATAGTATTCTCTTTCCTTGTCTAAAAGTGAAACCGCAACGAGCGTTAATACTTTATCACATAATAAATCACATAAATCCAGGAAAGGGTTCCGTGGACCATTGACCATAACAGAGATTTGGTAAGATCGAAGACTGGTCCTCTGGGTCAGGATTCTTTACTTGATTTTGAAGGCGACCATGGTGACATCATCCTGGAGGTCATCGGATTTAGCAAATTCATGCAGCTGTGAATTAATACGATCGACGATCGTCTCACTAGATTCGTAAACATTTTTTTCAATAACTTTTTTCAAACGGTCGATGTCAAACATGAGATCCTGCGGGTTGGTGGCTTCGGTAACACCGTCCGAGTAAAGAAACAGAAGGTCGCCCTGGTTTAAAAAAATCTTTTGTTCTTCCAACTGGTCGGCGAACTGGACATTTTCAACCAGGCCGATGCTAAGTCCTCTGGTTTTCAACTCAGTAATGCCTTTGGTGTCCGCGCAATAATAAAGGGGCCAACTGTGACCGGCACGGGCGATGGTGACCGACTTTTCGTTTAAATCAAAAAAGGCTATTACCGCCGTAATGAAATCGCCCTCCCGCAGCCGTCTGCTGATCAGATCGTTGAGGCTGTGAAAGATATTCGAAGGCGATTGTTTTGTTTGCGATAATGATTGGAACATGCTTTGGGTGTAGGCGGCGTACAGGGCGGCCGCAATCCCTTTATCGGAAACATCACCGACAATACTGATAAGCCGGTCGCTGTCAGGCTGCACGATGTCAAAGAAATCCCCGCCCACCAGCCTGGCCGGCCTGTAAAAGGTTGCGATGGAAAGCAGTTGTGATTCCGGAATGTTAAATGGTTGCAGACTTTGTTGAATTTCTCTGGCGATTTCCAATTCGTCGCGGGTTGTCAGTTTATTGGCAAGTTCCAGAGCCAGTAAAAGGTTAAAAATAACAAACGATCCGATGAGATAAAGCAAATGGTAATTTATCAAACCAAGTAAAAAAGCGATGATTGCGATACCGTAAAACAAACGGCGGGCCGGCGTCAGTTGCATTACGAAACTGATAAAGATTTCTTTGATACCGTGCAGAAAAGAAGACGGTGAGGCGTGTATTGGGGCATTATCATCAATACTTGTTTTGCCTTTAAAATAGGAAAATGCATCCAGTGTGTCTTTCTTTAAAAGCTGCTCGATTTCCCTGCGGTTCAGCCCGCTCGTGTACACATTGTAAAATTCCTTAGTGTTTTTCAATTTGTTGCGCAAGCGGTGGATTATCTTCATCTCATTTACCTGCCCATGATGGTTAAAGATGTTCCCTGAATTGGCTTCAGAACTTCATTTAAAATTCGTCCGGAACAACCTGCTGCCATCGTCTCGGAACCCAATTCCACTGATAAGGACTCCCTTTGTCGGAGGAAAAGTATAGGTGGAGTGGCCTTGTATGTCAACGGGAAAGCGTCTACAACATATGCCGTTATTGGGGTAGTAAAATGGGGTCAGGCATGCTTATTTGACTATTCTTCTCTTCTTGTTTTCTTTTATAGCCTCTCCTACTCTGCTCACCCTGCTATCAAATGCCTTTTCCCCTCTGCGCTTCTTTTCATACTTAAATACCAAGCACTAGAGTAGATGTCAGTAATCAATTAATCATGCCCCATTCCGGTAATCCCTTTGGAAACCCTAAGGGCCTAAGCACAGGATCGGGCGGTGAGGTCAAGAACCAGTCCGGGGAGGGCGGCTAGATATTTGGGGTTCACACCATATTTACTCATGAGGTTCTTCCTCAAGTTCGATTGTCATGCCATCTGAGGCTGCAACTACATCGATTCCGAGCTCATCGGATAATTCATTAGCCACAACCCACGGTTTTGCCTTCAGCATGGTCATGCCAAAATGGGTCAATATCGCCTTTTTAGGATGTAGTCTTGTAAGGATCTCTCTAACATCATCGATACTCAAATGCATTACATCTCCACTCTCGTGAGGGGTAAATCTCACAACATTCATGACTAATATGTCAGAATCTGCGTAGTCTTTTATCAGCTCCGGGAAATATTGGGTATCGACCATAAAGGAGATTTTGCGACCGGAGTAGTCAAAGATTACACCATATGTCTCAACCGGGTGCTGGTGTCTACCCGAGGTTGAAAACGATACTGTATCAATCGTGTATTTTTGATGTGGTTCTAATAGTACGATATCCTGGACAAAGCCTCTCAGATAGGGCAAGACAACGGCGTTCTCACCAGCAATGCACTCATTTGGCGCAAACAGTATGCCCCTTCTGTTGAGCCCACCGCTTGTCATTGCATCGATCAGTATATTGACATCATTAGAGTGATCGATATGCGCATGGGTGAGAATAAGGGCATCAAGCTTGGTCACATCAATACCTGGCTTAGATTTTGCGCATCTGACAAGAGTTCCTGGACCGGGATCTAAAATGATATTCTTTTCTTT
This sequence comes from Pseudomonadota bacterium, assembly GCA_015223015.1. Lineage (GTDB taxonomy): Bacteria > Desulfobacterota > DSM-4660 > Desulfatiglandales > B25-G16 > JADFWK01. Next base: position 3,480 of record JADFWK010000010.1, on the reverse strand, counting down.
CATTCTTAGATAAACGCCAGCCGAAGACCGTAGCTGTTTGGCTACGACAAAACGGGCGCCTGCGGTCCCGAGAAATTTGATGCAATCCTTATGATTCATTTTGTCTTCTACAGCATTCCTTGGTGTGTTGGTTTATTACAATCAGTTTTCAGGAGCGCTGTCAATAGATTCTGATCTGGCTCTGATTTCTTGAGAGAGAAGGTGAATATGTCAAGAACAGGATTTAGTCCCGAAAAGGTCAAAGGTAGAGATTCTCCTCCCAGCTCAAAATCTTATGTTCTGGCCTCATCGTATCAGAGGTATTTCACAAATGCGGTCAAAACCGAAAGTTCACTGAGAGGGCCCCTTACACTACACCATGTTTAAATTGGCACAGGGTTTGCTTGTTTAATTCGTTGTTGTGAGCGATAGAGGGGGAGAGGAGTTTCCCCCAGCGTCAGCCCTTATGCGATAGATAAGTCAAGAGCTGATAGTAGGATATCGTAGTAATGGGAGAAAAGAAGTAAACAGAGAGGAGGATAGACATGGCGAGAGGCCTCGATATTGAAGATTCTGATGCTTCCTTTAATATGCGGAGGAGATTTTGGGCGGAGAGCCGGGACAAGGCATTGGCTGATAAGGAGTGGAATGAGCTTTTCAGCAAAAGATCTCAAGAAGGTGGGGAATCAGTTGAGGGTATGGAAAAAGGGGAAAGTCAGGGAGTACAGCCCGAACCTATCCCTGCCCGGACTGCTGCCATTGGCCGTTGACATCACCGTCGTTGAAAAGGTCATTAGTACAGGCGAGAGGTCAATTCTTATTTGACCCTTAGTCGACTTCAACCTTGCGAGTTTGATTCTAGTATGTCCAGTATCTTGGCCCTGGTTCCGTCGGGCACGACCAACCAGAGGCGTTCCAGGTGAATGGCTGGTTTTCGCTCCAGAGCATCCCGGAGCAGCACAACAAAACGCTGTTTTTTTAAAGACCCGTGCAGGGTTCCGAGAAACGGCACTGCGATCGACCTGAGTCTTCGGGTTTCAGCCTCCGCCAAGATCCTGTCAAGAGTACTCGCTATCCATTCCTCCCTCCATGATGGGTCCTGATTGAGATCATGAACGATGGCAAGCAACCGGAGGGGGCGTTTCCCCTTAACGAGCACGCTGCCTGGTGTTTGAGGACGTGTTTCAATCACCCGGGTCATCACTTGCATGAGGGATTCCTTGGGAGGCTGGACCACGGGATCGGCACTGAGGACGAGGAAGGTATCTTCCTCGAAAGTTACCCCGTTAACCGGGAAAGGTGGGCTCTGTTTCGGTGCTGCAACGATACTGAGCGATCCGCGTGATATCTCACGGGGATAGCTGCCGCGAATTATCCGTAACTGTGGCGTCTTTTCTGTTTTGGTGTCGATGACTAAAACCCTCCTTGGAGGCACCTTCCATGGAGCAAAGAGGAAGGTTAGATATTAACAGGCTGTTGCAGGTGACTCTCAAATAGATATTTTAACATATTGTAAGGGAGCAGTCTTGTCAGAAAAGCCAATGAAAGATAGGGGAGGGAGCTGAGCCGAGGTCTAAATAGGTTCGTCACCGAACTGCTCAGATCGAGAATCAGATCCCTCTCACATAATCACATTCAATACGTAATAGAGGAGCTGAAATCCAAAAAAAACCAGAACCACTCCACAAACTGCCTGGAATATCCTGAGCAATTTAGGCGAGTTCAACAAGGTTCCGGGGATGATACCTACTAAGGTTCCCAACACAATGGGAGCAATTGCTGTGCCTACAGCAAATACCACCGCATATACAACACCTGCGAAAACGGCATTTTCTGCAATGCAGGCAATATAGGTCAAGATTGCCACATAGGGCACACAGGGGGCTACTCCCATCACGAATCCAAAGAGAAACATGCTCTGCGTTCCCCTATCCAAGATCCTATTACCGACGGAAAACCTCGATGTTTTGCCTGCAATGATAAGGCCACCCATTCCCACCATAAACAGGGATATGAACATATATAGCCAACCGGACTTATGCGGCGGGAAGAATTGATTGATAAAGCTAAAGGCCACGGTTGCAAGTCCACCGAGAATGGCAAGAGCCAAAAGTCTACCAGCTGAAAACACCAACGCCACTTTTAGGCCATCCCGCCAACTTCTCTTGGTTGCCCCAATAAAAGGCAAAAGCAACGGAGCAGTATAGGCTAGACAGGGGCCCCAGCCCATGACAAGGCCAGCTATAAGTAATTGTTTAGAATGAGAAAGCATCTTTTATAGTTATCGTCTTGCCTGCACCTACGAGGATAAAGTCTTTTCCGTAAGCCTTCCTGAACTGCTTTCTGGCGAGATCACCTGAACAGTGACAGGGAGCCACTTTCTTAACTCCTTCCTCTTTAACTCCACTAATTATTCTCTTTACCTGCGAAAGGCTCATCCAGCACAGGTGAAATCCACCTAATACTAGATAGACTTCGGATGTAAGCAGTTCTTTTGCTTTTTTCACTATGTTTACAATCCCCGGGTGCGCGCAGCCGGTAATTACAATTAACCCTTTAGATGTTTTTATTATGAGCGATTCCTCTCTTATAAATGTTCCCAGTTCACCGGTAGAGTAAACGTTTTTGCAGATTTTCATTGGTTTGTGAACCCCGACTGATTTGGCACCTGCCTGCCTGACTTTATCCTTGACGCTTTGAGGTAGGGATTGTGGCATAAAGACAGTAACAAGATTATTTTTCCTCAAGAAATGGGATAGGCCGCCAATATGGTCATAATGAATGTGGGAGAGAACTATTGCATTCACTGTTTGCGGGTCAATATTGAGCTTTTCCATATTGCTCAAAAGCACTGAACCCTCACCGCCGACATCAAATAGAATCGTCTTTTCCGGCCCCTTTATGTAACAAGAAAAACCCCACCTGGTTTCTAGTCGAGTGTCGTAAGGGTTATTATCATAGACTATGGTGAGGGTTAGATCATTGCCCTGCACAGTTGGTACAGCAGCCTTCCCCTGGGATACTCCAAAGAGAAGAGACGCTAATAACAGGGCACATAAAGGGATTAAAATTAGCCTTCGCACTGTACACATTTTCTTACCTCCGTATATTAGACAATACTGTCTTTGCCAATTGATTGTACAGAGCGTTCTATTTTTCTTTGTGCCACCATAACCCTAAGCTAACAAGAAAATACTCACTTATTCTAATATATAGTACACACCATTATTCTCAACTATATAATAAGCTGATATAAATATTTTGGAATCCGCATACTAAATGTTAAACCGCATAGTATCCTATAAGCAGATCTCGATCATAAAAGGGCTTAAAATGTCGCCCGAGCCGGATGCGGCTTTGAGCTGCGCCGTTGATACCTAACATTACACAACGCAAAAATGTGCCCCCTTCGCAAATTTGATGAAAATACATATTCACCCCCTTTACTTTCGGTGATTTTTCGGTAATGATAGAGGAAATCGTGAAATAAGGATAAAGCCC
>JADFWK010000059.1 GCA_015223015.1 Pseudomonadota bacterium | reverse complement strand
TGAACGTGATTTCCGGGCACTATGAATTTACCGAACCCACTGCTGCCACGGAAGAGGATATTGCTGCTGTTCACACCTTGTCCCACATAGAATATGTTAAGGGATGCGGTCTCTATGATATCTCGGCCCTTGCTGCTGGTGGAGCTATTCAGGCTGCATCAGAGGGATTGAAAGAGCCGAGTTTTGCCCTGATCAGGCCACCAGGTCATCACGCCTCCACTGATACCTCATGGGGATTTTGTTATTTTAACAATATGGCTATTGCCCTGGAAAAACTAAAGAGAGAAAAGGCTATTGAACGCGCCTTTGTTTTAGACATAGATCTCCATTTTGGCGACGGAACAGTGAACATATTCAGGAGTACTGATTATGTCTCTGTTTTTAACGGATCTCTCAATGATAGGAAGGGTTACTTAGAGGCAATCGCGAAAGAGCTGCAAAAGCAGGAATCGGACATAGTAGGGATATCAGCCGGATTTGATAATCATAAAGATGACTGGGGAGGGTTGCTGGAAACAGAGGACTATACGACCATAGGGAAGATGGTCAGGGAGAGGTGTGAGAAGAACAGGTGCGGCTATTTTGCTATCCTTGAGGGGGGTTACAACCACCAGGTGTTGGGTCATAATGTGCTGGCCCTTTTGCAGGGTATGGCAGGATCATAGAGACATGAGTTGTTTCGCTAGATTATAGGTTCAGATTAGGGATAATGATCTGGAATTTTTGGTGAAGGGAGCACAAAGAGGGTCACAAGACAGATGAGGTAAGATCATGAAAAAGAGGTTCTTTATAGCCTGTTTGTTTTCCACCATTATTTCTCTTGTTTTTGCTCAGGTGTGTTTTGCAAAAGAGAGGCAATTGGGTTATGTCAGCTCTCGCACCGGAGACGTCAAGGTGAGGAGAGCGAAAAAGACGGTATGGATACCGGCTGAACTCAGTATGCCTGTCTTTTTTGGGGATCACATGAGAACCTGGGAAAACAGCAGAGTAACAATCACTCTTGTTGATCGAAGTTCACTTGAAATCCATTCCAACACTCATATGGCGTTAAATACCATTGTCTCACCAATAGAAAAGAAAAACTCGGTCCTGCTATTTTTTGGAAGAATATTGAACAAGGTAAGGAAAACAATTGTGCAAATGAAAGGCTATGAAGTTCAAACACCAACTGCTGTGCTTGGTGTGAGAGGAACCGAATTTGATATCGCCTCATATGAGGATGGAACTATGATAGTTCGAGTGGATTCTGGCAAAGTCACTGTGGATAGTGAAACAGATCGGCGTACTCTTTGTTCAAGTCAAGGCACTCAACTCTCATTTGATGCAAAAAAGATAGTAGTGGAATCTGATTATAGGCCTGAGTGGGAGAGAGCCGAAAAAGATGCCAGAAAAAACCTCTTTGCAGATGGCAAAAAATATGGTGGTTTTGTATACACCGAGATACATAAACGAACAGATTACTTAAAGGGCCTTGTTGACAAAGTCAATACATTGACAGCAGAGAGAGAAAGATATGTATCAATGGCGAAAGAGGCCCGGAAACGTGGTGACGAGATAGGGTACGAGTCTTCTATGTCTGAGGCCAAGAAGATAAGTAGAGAAATACTGGAGTTGAACAAAAGAATTGCCTTCACCGGAAGGCGGCTAGAATGCGACTTTGGGCTTTTCTCTCACTACGGGTATCTGGCCAAGCATCCTGAATTGTCAAAGAAATTCCAGGGAAAGGAATTCATATTGAAGCAATTAGACAATATTGAGATGATACATGCTGAGTTCAATGCTATGATTGAAGAAGGGATGAAACTGTCAATGAAAGATATGGAAGATCTTATGGATGAGATGAAGGGAAAGGTAGAAGAATTCAGGGAAAACAGAGAGAAAAAAGATCCCTTTGAGGAATTGGATAAAGATTGACAAACTCGCAAAAGGTCGATTTTGCTCTATCCGTGAGCATTTTGGGCGCGCTTAAGATGTTCAGCTAAAATGCTAAAACTCGGTATAATGCCCTCAGACAGTTAGCATTTCTTAACGCTGAACATCTCAAACGCTTTTCTCCCAAAATGCTCAATCTCGTTCACAAAACATTTTTTGCGAGTTTGTCAACCGAAATTTTTTGCTCTGGAAAGATGACAGAGCGGACATCTTAGAAATGAAAGCCAATGCAGGGAGTACTATGATGACAATGGGAATACGTTGGATTGACGGGTTGGAAAAGAGCAGGTTGAAAACCTGTTTTCTTATCTTACTCTCTCTTAGTGTCTTTTTCGGATGCGCAGCCAGTGACAAGGAGGTAAAGCCACCAGATAAACCTGTTGTCTCTGAGATGACAATTGATAAGGGAATCGACAAATTAGCCCGCGAGGTTTCACAATCACTGGCACCAGAGAAGCGACCAAACATAGCAGTTGTGGACCTGCTTGGGCCAAATGACGACCATACCCAATTAGGATCGTACATCTCCGAGAAGCTTATTACCCGGCTATTCAAATCAGGGAGGTTCGAAAAGGTTCTGGAGCGGAAGCTCCTACAAGACCTTCTGGTGCAGCAGAAGGTTGAAATGGAGGGGTATTTTGATCAAGATACGGTGAAGTCTATCTGCGGAAAGATCGGAGTCGATGCAATGGTCATGGGATTCGTGACAGATTGCGGATCAATAGTTGATGTGAATATCCGACTTATCGACACGAACGGGGAAATTTTGAGTGTGGCTGAAGCACAGATTGATAAAGACCCCGGTGTTAAGAGCATGCTCCGGGGCGTAAAGACAGCCACCCTCACGGTGGCTATCATTCCATCAGACGTAGAAGCGTCCGTGGCAGTAAGTGATCGGCTGGTAAACAGCACCGACGGCATTGCCTTTTTCAGAGATGTCCCACAGGGCAAACGGAGCATTATCGTTACTGCCAAAGGGTATGAGATAGTCCAGGAAAGTACCTATCTGAACGATGACAGAAGCATAACTATTCCCCTTACTTCAAAAAGGGGCACCTTAACCCTCAGAATAGCGCCTCCTCAAGGGGAAATCCTTTTTGATGGTGAAGCCAAAGGTAAGGCTTCTCAAGGGTTCATGGTCTTGAAGGATGTGCCTTCAGGTAAACACACCATCATGGCACAGGCAGATGGCTGTCTGCCAGAGATACGGGAGATTGAATTTTACGAGAATAAAACACTTTTCATCACACTCCTGGCTGATCCCCTGGTCACGATTGTCAACCTCAAACAGGAGAGGCCGAGTTTCAATATAGATATCTGGACAAATAAGAGTACCTATCGCGTAGGTGAAGAAATTCGTTTCTCCTTTCGCTCAGATCGGGACTGTTACCTGACACTCATAGACTATGAGCCAAACGGAAAGGTAAAAATCCTTTTCCCCAACCGGTACTATCAGAATAATTTCATAAAGGCAGCCAAAACCTACACAATCCCTGGCAGGGAATATGGCTTCAAGCTCACCATAGAGCCTCCCATTGGGATTGAAAAGATCAAGGCGATCGCCACCACCAAGCCGCTCTCCCTTTTTGACCTCGACTTCTCGAAAGGTTTCTTTCCCCCAGTTGAGAGAACCAACACCAGAGGCATGAGGGGCATCAGCATTGCCCTGGATAACCTGTCAAATTTCAGTTGGGCAGAAAATGCCTGTACCATTACTATTCACTGATTCAAGCAAAGGTGCTAGTGAAGCTTCGGCTTAAACCGACGAGGCAAGCCGAAAAAAAATACTAAGCGCTAAATTCTAAACTTTAAACAATATCAAAT
>JADFWK010000009.1 GCA_015223015.1 Pseudomonadota bacterium | reverse complement strand
TAAGTCGTAGAAAAGACCAGGCTGGGAGCCTCGGAACAGAAGAAAAGACCTCATGACCATCCTAGACCCTTCTCGGTTATGTGCTATGCAAACAATAAAATGCTCTGCTTAGTACTGAAAAAACCTAGGACCTGCAGACCCAATTTGTTCTCAACTAACTCTTTGATCACACGTTTGAAACTGAAAAAGCTTTAGGAGGCAAGAAAATGAACGACTTATATCGCGCGCTTGCATCTGTGTTTCCCAAGGACAGAATAGCTGATGATGAGGTGGTTCTGGCCGGCTACGCAGCAGACTCAGCCATAGCACCGGGATCAGCAACCTTTCCAAGTTATGCGGTCTTGCCTAAAACGACCGAGGAAATCACACATCTCCTTCAGATTGCTGACCGCTTCAGGGTTCCGGTGACACCCATGGCACGGGGTTCAAACATAGCAGGGATGACGGTTCCGGTGCAGGGCGGAATTATGGCTGATCTGAGGCTCATGAATAGGATCATTGAGATCAACAAAGATGGAGCATATGCTGTTATCGAGCCGGGGGTTACCTTCCATGATCTTTATAAAGAGCTCAAGAAAGCAGGGTTTTTATGCCACCTGCCAACGGCTGCAGGGGGCAGCAGTCCTCTGGCAAACTACCTCATGCGTCCTTCAGGCAACCTCTCTGCTAAGTGGGACCCGGATCCTATACTCTCCCTCGAGGTAGTCACCCCCCAAGCGGGCATCATCAAAACCGGTTCCGCCAGCTTCGAGACCGCAGGCTGGCGTGCACGATACCACTGTTTCCCTGATCTGACCGGTCTATTCACCAACTCCTACGGAACCCTGGGGATTGTAACAAAGGGGGCGGTGAAGATTTTCGATCGGGGAGAAGAGGAGCGCCTTGTGCTAACTACCTTTGACAGTTTTCCTCCAGCCCTCGAGTACATGAAACGCATAATACGGAGAAATCTGGCAGACAGCGTGACATTCTGGACGTGGGGATGGAACATGTTTCATGAAATGATGCTGTCTAAATCAGAAAAAATGCCCGAGGAGATGCTCAAACCGGATCAAAAAACCCCACCTCCTGGCGTGCCTTTCGGCATAGCATCAGCACGTGTCAGCGGTTACAAGGAGGTGGTGAATGCACAGGAAACGGTATGTATCAAAGTAGCCCGTGAACTAGGAGGAGACCACCTGGATAACGAAGAAGCTCGTGAGAAGTATCCCGGCTGCTATAACTATTTGCACTCCTACTTTGTTGAAGGCATGCACCCCAAACCTGGTGAAGAGTCCCAGATAAGGGCCGGCCTTCATCTGCCGGGCTGCCTGCTTACGGCTGAGCCCTCAAAACTGATCGAGATCGAAAAGTTTATGTGGGATTTGGCACAGCGGGAATTCAAACCCCCCTATTTCTTTCGGGCTCTCCCTTACTCGCACGGGAGAGAATTCTTCTTCGCCTTTGTGGTCTATGTGACCGGTTCTTTGATCGAAGAGAGAGAATACTTACAGCGCCTGAAGGGAATATACGGCACACTGTACCGGGATTTATTGCGAAATTACGGGGGAGTTATGTTCAGGTACCGTAAGGACCCCACGTTCTTCGGAATGACCGGCACGTATGGTGAGCTGCTGCGAAGGATAAAGAAACTGGTAGATCCGAACAACATCATGAACCCTGGTATGCTACTGTTTTAGGAGGTAACTGCAATGGGAAATCAGTTCAATATTGATGAAAATCTGTACACAGCAATGCACAAGTGTACGCGCTGCGGCCAGTGTTCTTACGGCGGAGAGGAGGCCGAATTCGTATCACTCTGTCCCATGTACCTAAAAGGCAAGTTCTTCACTTACAGTGCCGGGGGAGTTATGCAAATGGCCCGAGCCCTATACGAAGGAAAAATAGGGTTTTCGGAATCTGTCAGGGATTTATTGTACCTTTGTACCACCTGTGGGGCATGTGAAGTGAACTGCGGCGTTATCGAGAGCCAGATAGACCTCTTCACCTTGCTGAAAAAAGAGTTGCTGCAAAATGGAATTCCACTCCAAGAGCCTCATCAAATGGTGGTTGAGAACATCCTCAGCAAGAAGACCCCTTATGCCGGGAGGTTACCGGCAAGAGATGAGTGGTTGGCTAAAGAAAAGAGGGGAAAAATAGCCTCTCAGGCCGAGATCTTTTACTTTGTTGGCTGTGTTTCATCCTACCGCGAAACCGAAATAGCCGGTGCCTTTGTAAGCATACTCGATAAACTTGGCATTCCCTTCTCTGCCAGTGGTGAAGAGTGGTGCTGCGGCGCACCCCTCTATTTTTGCGGACACGAAGACAAGGTCCATGACCTCGTAACACATAACGTCGAGCTCATAGAAAAAAGTGGGGCCTCAACAGTGGTCTTTACCTGTCCAACCTGCAGCATGATATTCAAAAAATACTATCCGCAATGGATGAAGAGAGAACTCCCATTCGAAGTGCTTCATGCAACTGAATTTATGGAGAAACTTCAGCAGAAAGGCACATTGAAACTGGATACCATGCATGTAGAAAAAACGGTGACCTACCACGATCCCTGCCATCTGGGAAGGGGGCAGGATATATACGAGGCCCCTCGTGAAATCCTGAACAGGATCAAAGGAATAGAATTCAAAGATCTCACTCGTTCCAGGGAAAACAGCTTTTGTTGCGGAGGCGGTGGGCTCGTGCCGATCGGGTTTCCGGATTTTTCACTGGATTTGGCCCGGGAAAGGGCCTCAGAGATGAAGAGCATAGGCGCTGAATTGTTGCTCTCGGCCTGCCCTGCGTGCAAGGAAAATCTGAAAATAGCTGCCCAGAAATTGAAACTGAGAACCAAGGTGCTCGACATTGCTGAACTCGTCGACAATGCACTGAAATGAGCCTTATCGGCTGCAAAAAGGATGCGAGGCGATAGGCACAAGGCCTTTGGGGAAACACACAGAGTTATTATCGGATTCCCAAGGCAGTAAGTTGTTATGATGGAGGACTCTAAGGCAGAATCAGGGAACAATTTTTTCTCAGCGGATAACTAGCCCATGCTCGTAGGAAGAAAAAGGGCTATTTGTGGTAATATCAGTATGATGATGATACAGACCAGCATGGCAACCCAGAAGGGCAGAATACCTCGGAAAATGGTATACATGGGAACGTCTTTGGCCACCCCACTGATGATAAAGACATTAACCCCCACGGGCGGGGTAATGAGGCTCATTTCCATAACCAGGGTGATGATGATGCCGAACCAGATGGGATCAAATCCCATATCCATTACCATAGGAAAAACAATGGGTATGGTCAGGACCATTATTGCCAGGCCTTCCATAAAGCAACCCAAGATAATGAATCCAAAGATAAGCATCGCCATGACGACATATCTATTCAGCCCGAGTTCTCCAATCCAGGTTGAGAGCTGATCAGGAATCTGGCTCACTGTCAAAAAGTATCCGAAGATATTGGCCCCGATCAGAATAACAAAAACCATGGCTGTTGTCTTTGCCGTTTCAGTTAGCGATCCTCTCAGGTTACCCCAGGTTAACCTTCTTTTTATGATGGTTATGGAAAACGCGCCAAAGGCTCCTACCCCTGCTGCCTCGGTGGGTGTGAACCATCCTGTATAGAGACCGCCGATCACTAATAGGAAGAGCGCCAAAAGGCTCCAAGTACCTTTCAGTGAATAGATCTTCTCCTTCATGGTGAATCGTGGTCCAGGGGGGCCCAGGCTCGGCTTATATTTCGTCATCGCATATATCGTTACAATGAACAGACCGCTCAACAGCAGCCCAGGCAGGATCCCTGCAATAAACAACGTCGCGATAGGCTGTTCGGTCAAAATACCGTAGATTATCAACACCGTACTCGGCGGGATAAGAATTCCCAAGGTCCCTCCGGCTGCAATGCATCCAGTGGCCAGCGAATCGTCGTATTTGAACCGTTTCATCTCCGGAAGCGCCACCATGCCCATGGTTGCTGCTGTAGCCAGGGAAGACCCTGATATTGCTGCAAACCCGGCACAGGCCCCGGTAGTGGCCATGCTGAGCCCACCAGGCAAAAAACCGAGCCACCGGTAAACGGTCTCATAAATCTCCTTCCCCATTCTGGAATGGTTGGCAAACTGCCCCATGAGAATAAAGAGTGGGATAACCGTTAGGCTATAAGCAGTTCCTGTCTTAAAGGCCTCCATACCCAGTATCGAAAAGCTGGCTTCAAGGGAACAGAGCACGGTAAATCCGAAAAACCCTACCAACGCCATGGAGAAACCGATCTGCATGCGAAGGGCCAGAAGCAAAAACAAAAAGAAAATTCCAATTATGCCAACAGTTACCGGACTCATGATTTA
>JADFWK010000008.1 GCA_015223015.1 Pseudomonadota bacterium | reverse complement strand
GCAGGCCAACATTCCAATTGTGCCTGCCCGCCATCGCTCTCGCTCAGGCGAGGCGGGCGGGAGCGAAGCGAACTAAGTTCTTACCTTGGTAAACCAAAGGCCATTACCTTTGGAATCGTTTTCTTGTCAACCGTCCAACCATAGAAGAATCTGTTACTTCGCCAATTCAAAAAAAATCGCTCAGACATTATAGATGCAAGACGGATGCCAGAGCTAATAGCTTGCTTGAAATGAGGTCAAGGGATACAAGAGGCCCGAGCCCTATACTCGAGTAACTATCAAAATTATTCTTTAACCTCCTGATATCCTTCAAAAGTGGTGGCATAGAAAGATGAACTTAGGCACGCCTTCTCTACCCTATATACCTTTATGCCAACACTTTTGAGCGATACGAGATTTTTGCACACCACTATGTCCCAACGATTCAGGCTTGTTTTTTACTGAACTTGTAGTATCTTAGGTAACGAATTCCCATTGGAAAATAAGGGCGAAGGGATATTATGAAACCTGCTAATACTTTCACACTGCTTTGTTTTGCGGTGTTTGGATCACTTGCACTGCTCAGCACGGCATACGCACAGGACAGAGTAAGGTGTACCATTCATACCATTAATCTCAATATGGCGTATGATGTGATAGATTCGGAGGATTTTGCAGGAAGACTTGACACCATAGCCAATTTACTCCTGAGGGACCTTGATTCCGGCAATAGATCCTGGGACTTAATAGGTCTCAGCGGGGCCTATAGCAAACGTCAGGGCACTTTTGTAACCCTTAAGGAGATGTCCCATCCCTGTCGCTGTTACAATGCTGGTCATCCGGGCTGGACCGCAGGGGAAAAGCTTACCACCCGCTGCCTTGCAAGCTACCTACAAAAGAAAAAAGCCTGGACAGATGAGGTAGTGCCTAAGATTGACATTAATCATCAGAAGGGAGAGATCGGGCTTATCGCGAGACAAGAGAAGTACGATGTCCTCGATGGAGTGGTGTACAAAAAACTACTGGGAAGAACGTGGTTTGGTATAGCAAGAAAGAGGGTCTTGGGCACTCGACTACGTATCAAAGACACGGGACACATTCTTCCCTTTTATGCAACCCACATCAGTTCCGGAGTGCAGCCCTTTCGTCCGGGAACATCAGCCAACAACACAACCAAACAGGTAAGGGATCTTGTGTCCGCTATAAAGAACTGGTGGCACCCAGGTGATCTGACTCCTATCGTGGTGGGCACCTTCAACTTCAAAAGGGGTACCAGATGTTATGACATCATGAGTAAGGATTTTGATGAAGTAGGCCATAATTATGGCTACGACGGGATTGAGCAGGTGTGGATTGGGAAAGAAACCAGCTTTCCAGGAGCACGGGGTAGAATGGAGGCAGTGCGTTATGAAGACTTAGGGGTATTTGACAGTGACAGCACTGGATTGTCGGATTATTCTGTCTGCTATGTTGAGCTCCTAACGCCGGGGCCCGATGTTCGTGATTTGACCATCGATCACTGCAATTTCCAGAGCAGATTTGCCCTCGGTTCCCAACCTAAAGTGAGATGCGATCGCTATGACCTGAAATTTTCCTGGTCATGCAACTACATACCGCGCTTTACGGTATTAGTTGATGGACATCCCTACCACGATCCACGAAACAATTCCAGCTTTGCGCACAGATTATGTCCTCAGAATACCGGGGCAATCTCCGTGCCTGTTCACTTCCTTGTTTCCGAAAATTCCTATACTCGCACTGTTACAGTTGAATTAGAAAGGCCGGACTGCTCCAGGACCATTGGTATTCAACTCGGCAGACCAGTAATCGAAGTGTTTCCCTTTTTACACCAAGGATACGCATATACGGCTATGGGCACTCAAAACCCAGAACAATTCATTCAAGGTGTTACAGAAGCCCACAAAGATGTGCAGGTAGTCGATGAAAATCCCGCTCAGGACGAAATTGACGCCCTCTGGGACCGACGCGTGTTTGTTCATGGTAGACCCATTGGAGATCCTAATGATCCCAACTCACTCATCGTTGGATTTGTCATCAATTATAAATTGGGCTACGTTGCCGAACCCGTCTTTTGTAACATGCGTGCTAATGCTATGGTTGATCCGGTCAACTTGTCCGCCACCATAACCAAAGGTCAGGGAACAGAGGTGCTAGAGAAGAGTATCGTAAATGACCTTCCCCTTGAAAACTGCCTCATGTTTGACGGGTTTACCGAACAGGACTATTGTGACCATATCTCGTTGACATTTGATGTTGAGGCTATCGACGATGCCGGACAGAAATGTTATGGGCATCAGAGCTTTTTTGCAAGCTCCCTTTTGTGCATTGTGCGTCCTGACTACAGTGAATTGTTATTCGACCTGGACTCAGGAAGCGTAAAACACAGAATACACGACTCCGTTACCAGAGAGCTGTTCATGGATCTACTGGCGACATTAGGGGAAGATGAAAAAACAATTGCACAGCAGAGGTTCCCTATCTTTAAGAATAGAATTGCCAATCTCGTGAGGGCATCATTGGCAAAGGTTCAGAGGGATAGAAACCTCTGGCGGGATTTCAAGACCACACAGAGAGAACACTACATAGACACCGAGCAAGAGATCTTTCAGCAATTTGCTTCTCAAAAGAGCTTCGCTGAGGCTCAGGCCAGGATCGAACCACTTCGTGAAACAATGATAGAAAGGGCACTGTCCACGCCCATAGAGATTTTTGCTCATGCCACGTTCTTAGATCTAAAAGAAGCAGAAGCAGCAAGCCAGCTTATGGAGAACTTATTATTTGAAGAATCCGATGGGAGCTCTTGGCCGCCGTGAGGCAAGCGGACACTGGGGAATATGAGTCGTTCCTTTCATAACCCTACCTATCTTTCATAATGAAGCTCCCCGCAGCCCCGCAAGCGGGATCTCCGCTTTGCTCCGACAAGCTGCGGGGTATTCTGGCGAAGGCGAACAAAAAAATGAAATAGCAGCGACCCTTGGTCACTACCAATGATGAAAACCGAGAATAGTTCGCAGGCTGGTGCGCAAAAGAGTGACAAAGAGAATCGAAATTGCAAGCCGATTAGGTTCTTGATCTCCCAGTGATATGCCTACTTTCCAAAAACTCTGGGTAGTGGCATACAATCTGGAATTTTCGGCTCTACGATCTGCCACTTATGTTAAGAGTATATCAAAAATTTTCCGGAAAGAATTTCCACCCTCCAAAAATCACCAGCACAAAGCCCTTTGACCGTAGCCATTCATTACCTTTGATCTTTAAAACTCCATTGAAACCAACTCCCTATTCCTATTGGGGGTGATTCACCCAGAGTTATCCAATGAAGCATATGGCAGGCTCAAAAATATTTACAAAATAGTGTAACCTTTTTGTTTCCAGTGCGTTATAAAAAAGATATGGATGAATACAGGTCATTCTACGAGGAACAAAGGGGCAAGCTCTTCGGATACCTCATGCGCATGACAGGGGACTACTACCTATCGAGCGATATTATGCAGGAGAGTTTCACACGCTACCTGGAGCACTACGGACGTGACACACAGAGTTCCTCACTCCTATACACCATAGCGCGGAATGCGCTTTTCGATAATGCAGGAAGACGCGGGAACAACCCCCAGTTTGAGGCAGGCCTAGAGGACTGCTCTCGTGATCAGGAAAATGTCCTTATGATTCGTGAGGAATATCGCCGGGTCCTTTCGGCCATGCAGAGGCTGGACAAAAGTGAAAGAGATATACTGGCCCTTGTGGTAACTGGGGAGCTCACCTACCGGAAAATTGCTTTAATTGCGGGCATAAGCGAGGCCAATGTGAAGGTGAAGGTCCACCGTGCCCGCCGTAAACTAAAGGAAATCCTCCAAACAGGAGAATCATGATGGATGATATGATTAGCATGTTCATCGACGACGAGCTGAGCATCGACGATAAGATAGAGTTCGTTGAAAAGGTGCATTACGACAAAGCCTTTAAGGAAGAGTCCGTTGAGCTTTTGAATCAGGAAAGGGTAATCCGCTCAGAAGTGGTGGACCATGTTCCGCCAGTTAAGTTAAAAGTGAGCAAAGGATTTTTCTCTTCCCTGTTCGCTCCCCTCTTGCATCCCGTAGGCCTGGTTGCCTCCTCAGCAGTTGCAGGAGCACTTATAATGTTGTTCTTTTCCATGCCTTCTCAGGTGCACACCGCTGTTCCCTACAGGTTCGTCATTTACCGGCCGGATGTGATCAGAGCAGAGATCACCGGTAGTTTCACCGAATGGAAGAAGATACCTATGAAAAGGACCGGCTCCACCGGCTACTGGGAGATTACCCTCAATCTCCCTCAGGGAGAACACCGGTTCACTTATATCATCGAGGGTCAGGAGCGATTTGCCGACCCAACCGTAGCAACCAGGGAGCGGGATGATTTCGGTGGTGAGAATTCAATCATCTTGGTCGAGTCATAGACATGAAAACACACGTCCTACTCATAGGTGCCATCATGCTTATCCTTTCAGGATGCACAAGCCATTATTACAAAGTGAAAGAGGACACGGTGCATATTTATCTCAAAAGGCCCAATGCCAAGGATGTCTTCTTTGTATCTTCCCTGGATCGTTACGAGCTTCAAAAAACAAAACATGGCAATGATAGGATTTGGGAAGCCACAGCTCCAGCACACAGGGAATTTAAATATTTCTATATCGTGGACGGGGTTGTGTACCTACCACCCTGCAGAGTCAAGGAAACTGACGATTTCGGCTCTGAGAGCTGCATATATGTGCCAGACATGTAACCTTTCTAATGGTCATACGTTATAAAGGTTAAATCAACAGGAAAGGAGAAAGCGAACATGAAAAGGATATGCATAGTAGCCTTTGTCTTCTTATTTGGTGCCGGCGTGGCATTTGCGGATGAGGTGGACGAAGAGCTATCGAATCAGGTTACAGACCGACTCAGAGTAAGTACCAGACAGATGATACGTGCTGGCATAGAAAGTGATGATGCCATAAAGATGACCCGGCTCATGCTGAACCACCACTTCAGAGAGGAACATGCCCTGAGAGCGCATGCGATCATAATGAGCGCCCAAAAGCAAGGATTGCCTGTAGCACCCATCATGAATAAGGCATATGAAGGAATGTCCAAGCAGGTGCAGGACAGGGATATCGTACAGGCAATGGAAAACGTTAGGTCCCGCTATGCCTTCGCCTACCAGCAAGCCAGAGAACTCACAGAGGAGAAAGCCCAGATGCGGAGTCTCGGGAATACGATAGCCAAGGGACTTGCAGCGGGTGTGAATGATAACGATGTAGGCGAAATCATGGAGAGGTTACAACAGAGGGCCCAACAGATGAGGAGAGCTCAAACAATTGAACTTGCCACAGAGACGTTCAGAACTGCAAGGGATATGGCACGCCTCGGTGCCTCCTCCAAGGATGCCGCAGATGTTGTTTGTCAGGCCCTGAAACACCGCTATAGTACAAAAGAGATGAAAGCAATGAGAACCTCGTTTATGACCCGCTCCAGAACCACTGCACCCACTGACCTTGCTAGGATGTACTCCAGCGCAATCAAACAAGGAAAAAGTGCTGAAAGCCTTGAGTCTTCAAGTACAAGTGGACCAGGCAGTATGGGCAAAATTGGCGGGCCAGGTACCTCTGGCCATGAAGGAGGCTCAGATCACGGTGGCGGAGGTGGGCATAAATAAGAGCGCTAAAATAAAGTACACTTTATAAAGAAGGGGCCATGCCCCTTCTTTTCTTTGACTAAGTTGCTTCAAAAACCAGCCTTTCCCCTTTAAACAGAATGAGACTTATCACTATGAAAGAACAGGTCTCGTTACCTACCGTGGCAAAGAAACTAGAACTTCAGTCTGACAGCCCCAGAATTCAATCTCCACCATGATCAGATTTCACCCTTCTTCTTTGTCGATTCTTTTTGAATCGAGCCACAAGCACCTCTATCCTTTCCTGCAATCCCATATCGCTTTTCTTGGTGATAAAAAATAGTGACATTGTGGCTAGAAAATAATCATATTTTATGATAGGATATGTTTTAGTATGGCCTCAATGAGAGGCATCTCTAAAAATTGTAACCTAGTAAGTACCTTTGTCTCTAATCAATCTTGATGATCTCGTAAGAGTCAAAAAGATCAGGATTTGGAGTAATGCCCTTAGGGCTAACTACTGACAATAATTCGCAATTGCCTGTAAAAAGCCCCTTTTACAGGCGCATCAATCTTGATGTTACAGTAGATGGATAATGGAT
>JADFWK010000058.1 GCA_015223015.1 Pseudomonadota bacterium | reverse complement strand
GTCGTCGCCAGCATATCCCACCTCTGGTTCGCTTGTACTTCGGGCTAAAGACAGCCTCAGGCTCTTCAGATTCCCTCTCACGAGGGACACCCTGCCACTATTGGCTTCTACACCGATACGGGTAAACAGCACAGGAGGGATTTTAACCCTCTTGCTGATTAGGCTACGAGGCACAGTCCACAGCCGACTGAAGTCGGGTGCATCCTCGTATTCTTGCAAATATTTCGATAAATCCTTCAATATCTCAATATTTTCTTCCATGGACTTTTTAATCCTGTGTCTTTTTGTTTTATCTTCTTCCATTTGATAGTATCTTTCACCTCATCCATAGAAATCCCTCCAAAGCCACATCCGCTCGATCGCCTGCTTGCATCGTTTGTGATCCAATTGATTTTGACTTCCACAATAAGTCAACATATTCATCCTATCCGTTCACGTTTTTCTATTCTATGTTCCTCATTAAGGATTAAAATATTGTATTACGTGCACCACTGACCGTTCGCATAATTGCCCCCTATAATTTGTCCAAAATAAAGGATAACGATCTTCCCAGTGAGCCTGAGAGGATAGACTTCTAGGCGTATCAACTAATGTTCGGTGTGTCTTTATCCCATACTCCCAGACCATACAGCCTGCATATCCACCATGACCACCATTCCAAGCATTGTTAAAGTAATTTTGAATACATTGTGACTGTAGGGAAAAGATCGATCTTAAAAGTAAACCGCTAAAGCGGGAATAGCCTAATATGGCTAATATACGTTCGACTTGCCCTCCCAGACCACATTCGCCGATAATACAAGGTTTATTTATTCCCAGACTGCTATACGAAGGCAAATTTCCACTTATATCCGACACATCAAGGACATTATATGCATGGAAATCAAAAAAATCGAAGTGATCCAAACTATCGTGATAATTGGTTATAGATTCATGTTTACAAAAACCAGTAGACACAAGAATCCGCGTTAAATCTTGACCTCTACGTCCTAAATATCCCTTGATCTCACTAGCCATTTCTTCAAGCCAATTAATAACAATGCGTGAGTTTCTGCCCCAACCTCTCTGAAACCTTGAACGCCAAAGAGCGTCTGGTTCATTGACCAGATCAATTGCAAATGTAGTTCCTTGATCGTTATCAAGTAAAAACTGCACAAATGGAAGAAGTGCATTTTTGATATAAGATCTTCTACATCGGTATAAAGAAAAAATTCTCCTAAGGGCATCCCTTGATGTTCTAGCGTCTCCTAGAAAGTCATTGCCATCAAGCAAACACCAGTAGATACGAATGCCATATCTTCGAGCTGCATCGATAATATAAATAACATTTTGAAGGAATGTTTGATCAAGTCCACTTACACTAACAGGTCTTCCTGGGGGATTTTCATTCCATTCCAATCCTTCTGCTTTTTCAAAAGCCCATATTCTAACAACATTAACATTCCATCTACGCATTTTGTGGAAATGAGACTGTACAAAACTTGCATTAAAAGAAGACGGCGGGTCTCTCCCCCAGCTAACAGTCTGATTACGCCCAATGTCATGTCCGAAATGTCCTATCCAGGGCCAATTGATACCTTTAACAAACCAACTTTGTCCGCTCGGGACATGGTACGGAAACAGCATTTTATTACCTACGGTTCGTTATCCTGTTGGACTATCCAAATTACCCGCGGCTAAGCACCGTTCCCGACGCTCCGCTTCTAACTGTTCCTGCTTGGCTTTGGCTTCAAGAACTGCAGTTTCAGCCTCGATTTCACGGGTGCGAAAATCATCAGCAGCAGAGCATCGGCCTACAACTGGCTCGCAATGATACCCGCCGTCGGGAAGGCTGACCATGATGGGCTTCAGGTCTCTTTGCTTGACGATATTATCTATCCGTCTCCCAGCTACCCAGACTACCTGTAGATTCGAATCCAACATTTTCTTGTCTAATTTCATTGTCGCCCAATCACTTAAAGGGTCTTCAATCTCTGTTCTAAGTTGAACCTCCTCTTTTGACAAGTAATTTAAGGGAGTTACCTTGCACGCCTCTGTTTCTGCACGTTTAAGGATTTCTTGTATCATTTCAGGCTTGAATTCCGTAGACGGCATCTCTTCCAAAACGTTTTCTGAAGAAGTTTCCTTGCATGTTAAAATATGAGAAACGGCCTTCTGAACAGATTCGTCAAGAATTTTTCGGCCTGCCTTCTTAAAACGTTCTTTGGCCAAACTCTCGAAATACACTTTCACACCCGATTGAAGTTCTTTGGCTGCCAGAATGCCGGCATGTGAAAATTCAGTTGGTCCTTCTGCATCTGGCATCTCACCACTTCCCGACCAAGTCTCCGATTTCAGGGCTTCACGTAACGCCTCTTCTAATTCGGGTCCCATTCGAACCGGATAGACGGAGCAGTTGAGGTGAAAGCCCAGAAGGGGTTCTTGAATCAGCATACCAAGAATTCTTTCTTCTTCGGTCCCCGCAAAGAGTTCCCTGGCAATCCTGGCCCATCTTTGTGCTGGATCCTCAGACAACCAGATCGGTCTCATGTAATGGAGCAGGTTTTCTTCGATATGACAGGCCAAACTCTGGAAGGTGGCCAGATTCTGTACCAGTTCTTCCAGTTTTAGCTTATGTTCCTGTCTCAATTCCCAATGTGAGTTCCTCGCTGCACCCGGCTCTTCTTCCGTGGAATCGGATTCCAACTTAGATATATCCCCTAAAGCCTGTACGATGGCAGCGTAGGCATACCCCACGGCGGACTCCAGTTCCCTTGTTATCGAGTAACACCTAGTCTCGCTCCCCACTCGCCATGGCTTGTGCCGATCCACTACCAGCTTCATACTGACAAGGAGTCCACCAAGAGTTGGTGTAGCCACTGCTCCTCTCAGAAAGCTTTCGATAAACTCGTCAGAATATCTTTCATTTGGGTCATTCGATACCTCCTGGCTTAACATATCTATAGCATATGGTATAAATGCTGCGCCTCCACTAATAATCCCAAAAACTATGTCCAAGGGCGATAAGTTTCTCCTTTCTTCTCTTTCGATAGAAATACTTCTATTTCTGTCCCGAAACGCATCGTAAAGATACCCTATTGCAGTGAAGATGATATCGGTAGGATATTTCTCCGTTAGCTTTCGGGCTACCTCAAAGCCAGCCTCTTGGGTTGGATCCAGCAAATGTTCACGAAGAATACCTTCATGGCATGTCACCCATTCAGGAGTTATCTGAGGGAGTTTATTTGGTATAGCGACAACCCATATTGCTTCTACCGGTGCAATTTCCACCTGATAGTGGGAGAGCGTCTCGTAGAAATTGTAGGTAACCGTGCGAGTGGGATTCATATTCTTTAATATACGTTTCCGGCGTTTCTCTGTTCCTACTTCGCTTACCGTCGAAATTTTAATCTTACGTTCTGAACGAACTTGCTGGGAGGTTTTACTGGTAAACTCCTGCTTTTGTTCACGACGGCGTTCCATTAAATCACTCGTTGACCCCCCAAATCCTACATTTACCCCTGCAGTAACACCAGAGGAAAAACCGACATTGGCTCCAAACTCCCAGTGCCGCTCCTTTTCCATGCGCTTGATAATTTGTGAACTATCGTGCATTGTGAGGCTTGTTTCACTCTTTTGATCTACCAAGTCAGTGGATTCCAGATCCCTGCTGACTTTCGTACGCTCCCAAGTATAAACCTGGATCTCTAGCGTTTCGTTAGGTGCTAAGCTGATGGATTCAATGAGTTCTCCCAGGCTAGAGCCCTGCCAAAACCACGCCTGTTCGTAAGAGACATGAATACCCCAGATTGGTTTGGTAACCGACCAATTACGGGGACGACTAATTAGAGTAAGTTGTGGTGGATGCGCTAGATAAGAACGCGATGGTTGCTGTCCTTCTTTAGCAATATGACCCATCATAAGAATGGTGGTCTCTGGGGGTAAGGCTGGAATGTCTAATGGACCATGTGGGAAGAGGAACAGATCGTGGAATCGCTGAACTACGGGTGGTATCCCCCGAGACGGTGCAATGCATTCTCCTTCCACTCCCGGGCGAGAAGTGGCACTCACAAACTTCTTCCAAGAATCCGGATCCGCTGACCACGGTGTTTTAAATTTCATCGTGTTTCCCCCTCATATAGCTTCTTCGTCTTTTGCTTCTGGAAACGTTTGATAACTCCTCTAATAACAAACCGGCTTTTCTCTTCTTGATACTTCATTCTCTCCCCCTCTTTTTCCATCTAAGTCACATACCTCGTACTTAAGCACGACCGCCGATGGCTTAAACTACCCTATTACTATAGATATGACATAGGTATATAAAAGCTTTTCAATTTTTTATTTTTGATGTCCCCCTCCAAAAAGTTTGTTATAATTTCAATATCGAGCTCTTTGCAGGTTTCCCTGATAATTTCTTCCGCCACCTCTGCCACATCCCCGAGCAATACCTTCC
>JADFWK010000057.1 GCA_015223015.1 Pseudomonadota bacterium | reverse complement strand
TGGACATATTGTTGTAGGTTTTGATCAACCAAAGATAGACAGGTTTTTGGGAATAAAGGGATAAAACATAAAAGAAAGGACAGTAGCAATGAGAAAAATTCAGCCAATCAACAACAACCTCTTAATTAAGTTGGATGAAGTCAAGGAAGATAAAACAGCTGGAGGTATAATCATTCCAGATACTGCCAAAGAAAAGTCTCAAGAGGGAGAGATAGTAGCCCTACCACCGGATTCTGACATTAGCGTATCAGTAGGTGATAGGGTTATCTATAAGAGCTTTTCAGGCACAGAGATTGCGTTTGAGGGGGAAAAATATCTCCTTGTTCCATCTGATGATATTCTGGCCAAATACGTCGAGGTTGATGCCATTTAACTCAAAGAGAGCTTAGATCACTTTTGCGAAGGTTGAGCTCTGGCGTCTTTTTTGTGCGAGTAGGGTAGAAGCATTTTGAGGCTAAAACCTCGCGAGAAAATCGTCCTGTTCGTTACCCCTGAACATTAAGCTGCTTATGAAGCTGCCTTACCCTGGCAAAGTATCATTCCGAGTCCGACGAGGTCCTGTTCGGAACATGATAGAACAATAGCATTTTACTATGATCAATTCCCCAAGAAATAAGTCATGAGAGCCTTCGGACCAGTTCCATCAAGGCGATTGGGTCAAAGTTTGGGGATAAACAACATACCCCCCAAGGTTTGCACCTACTCCTGTGTCTACTGCCAAATTGGGAAAACACAACACTTGAACTGTGAGCGACGGGCATTTTTTGAGCCAGATGATCTTGCCCGTGAGGTCACGGAAAAGGTTGATGAGCTCAGAAAAAGGGGCACAAAGATAGATTATTTAAGTTTTGTCCCTGATGGAGAACCAACCCTGGATATCAACCTAGGTGAGCATATTGAACGTCTCAAGCCACTCAACATAAAGATCGCAGTTATCACGAACGGCTCTCTCATCACCATCGAGGATGTGAGAGCAGACCTGCAAAAGGCTCATCTTGTTTCATTAAAAGTCGATGCTATCAACAGAAAAGCCTGGCTCAAAACTGATAGGCCACACAAGTCACTTGATCTCAAGGCAATACTGCAGGGGATGCTGGAATTCAGGGCAAACTTTGGCGGTGAACTGATTACCGAGACCATGCTTCTCAAAGGAATGAATGATAGTCCTGAAGAGATAAAAGGGATTACTGAGTTTCTGACCACACTCAGACCGCAAAAATCCTATATCTCTATCCCTACCAGACCAACAGCAGTAAAAGGGGTACTCCCTGCCAGTGATCAGGCACTTAATTTAGCCTACCAGATCTTCAAGGAGACGCTACCCCATGTAGAATATTTAATCGGCAATGAGGGAAATGAATTCGGCTTCAGTGGAAATATTGAAGAGGATCTGCTTGGCATCACATCGGTTCATCCCATGAGAGAAGAGGCTGTTAAGCAATACCTGAAAAAGGCAGGAGCACATTGGGATGTAATAACCAATCTCATAAAAGTGGGATCTCTGGTAGAATTGGAGTACCAAGGAGAAAAATTCTACCTGAAAAAATTACCCGCGAAATTCTGACTTTTATGGTAAGCACCGGGATCGGTTTTCAATTTTCACTGCAAAGAAACCTCTTTTTCAACCGTGATGATGGCCTTCGGGGTGATCGTGCTGGCAGGGTTCTACTCCAGTGATCTCTCCTCTTAAATAGGCCTGGAGAACATTTCCAGCATTTCCCGCCGCTCCACTTACAACTTCGATCCCTAAACCAGTGAACATATCAATTGCCATTGGCCCCATACCCCCAGCAATCATGACATTCACACCCTGTTCATTGATGAATTGAGGGACCATTCCAGGGGCATGGCTATTGTAATAGGGGTTATCAATACTCTCAGTCTTTTCTATTTCAAGTCCTTCAACTTCTACAATAAGATAGTAAGGACAACGGCCAAAGTGCTGGCTGATCTGACCACTGAGTTCCTGATTATCCTCAGTTGCTAATGCTATCCTTCTCATTCCTTCACACCTCTTTCACTAGTTCTATTTTTTGTGCGCTTCCCTGCATTCTAATGCCTGGACATCCTTCACATTTCCTACCCTGTATTCAGGTCAAACCGAGCAGTCAGTCTCTCCCATATCTCCACAACCGCTTGGGCGGCTTGGGATCTCCCATCATATTCGATGATAGTCTGCTTTTGAACCATGGCCTTGGTGAATGATGGATCAAACGGGATCCTTCCCATTACAGGCAATCCCCTATCCTTGGCATATTGTTCTATTGCCACAGTCATATCCGGATTAAGGTCAAATTTGTTTATGCAAATGCTGGCAGGAATCCCAAAATGATTGGCTAACTCAACCACCCTGTCCATATCGTGCTGTCCCGACAGGGTCGGTTCAGTCACAATGAGTACCGCGCTAGCACCGGCTATTGATGCAATAACAGGACAGGCCAGTCCGGGGGGCCCATCAGTGAGAATAAGGCTCAGGTCCCTCTCCTCTGCGAGCTCTTTGGCCTGCTTGCGGGTTAGCGTTACCAGTTTTCCGGAGTTGTCCTCAGCAATACCGAGTCTGGCATGTACCATGGGCCCAGCGCGGGTCTCTGATACAAACAATTCACCACAGGTCTTAATGGGAAAATCTATCGCATCTTCCGGACAGAAATAGACACAGACCCCACATCCTTCACAGTCAATGGGATCTACTTTATACTCCGGACTAATGGCATCGAAGCGACACAGCTCCCTGCACAGGCCGCATTCAGTGCACTTATCCAGGTTTATTACAGCCCTATGCCCCTCTTGAAAGTCTTGCCTCTCCCTTATGTCCGGCTCCAGGATCAGATAGAGATCGGCAGCATCTACATCGGCATCACACAGAACCTTATCCTTGGCTAGAGATGCAAAGGCACCCAGCAAGCTGGTCTTGCCGGTTCCACCCTTGCCGCTTATTACAATAAGTTCTTTCATAGTAACTTGGTTCTATTGGTTTTATTGGTTTGATTTGTTTGGTTGCCAAAAAGCCCACCCAATAGGACCATGGCAACAAGACTAACACAACAAGGCACGCATCTCCTCCTTCTTTTTACTCCTGTCTTACAAGATCCGTTATTTTTTCATAGAGGTGAATAAATTTCGCTTTCCAGTCAGGCAACTCCTCTACCAGGAGTTTACCCCTTGAATAGGTCTCTGCGATCTGGCGGTCAAAGGGAATCTCCATAAGAATGGGGATATGTTCTTGCTCTGCATATTCTGTAACCTTGGTATCACCCAAATCTGAGCAATTTATTAATATGCCATGAGGAATGTTGAGGATCTTAACCATGCCAACGGCGAGCTTCAGATCATTCAGGCCGAATGGGGTAGGTTCCGTTACCAGGATCACAAAATCGGTGCCCTTTACTGAACTGATCACTGGGCATGACGTCCCCGGAGGGGCATCAATTATGTTTACCTTGTCCGGTTGAACAGCAGCCCTGACCCTTTCAATCACGGGAACCGCCATCACCTGGCCAACAAAGAGGCGGCCATACGAAAATTCGAGACTATCCCTGTGACCACCTTCAAAGACCCCCATTTCTCTGTCTATTTCAGTAATTGCATCCTCGGGGCACACCTCCACACATCCGCCACAACTGTGGCACAACTCGGGAAAGGTTAAGACAGATTTGCCCACAACAACAATGGCCTGGAACTGACAGATGTCCTGACATCGCCCACATAGGGTACATTTATCCATATCCACCTGGGGCACTTTTAGGCTCACCCTTTCAGTGTATGTAACCTCTGGTTGAATGAAAATATGGTCATTTGGCTCTTCTACATCACAATCCAGAAGGTTTACCCCAGGGCCCAGGGCCACTGCCAGGTTGGTAGCTATTGTTGTTTTTCCGGTTCCACCCTTTCCGCTTGCTATGCTTATGATCATTGTCGTCTTCCTATTTGGCAGGAGTTCAACTTTCACCTGGCAGATTTCAGCAAAAACAGAGGGACTCGTGTTGTTATTGAATCCCTCAATTTTAAGTGTTTAAAGTCAGCTTAAGTGCCTACTGCATACTCCTTACTGCCTAGTAGATAATCGTCACTTCGTAAGATTAGCGACCTCATCTATAATCTTGGTGAAATTTACTGTGTAAGGCAGATCTTTTTGCTCCATCCAGTTTACCGTTCCATTATCACCCTCAAGGACAATATCAGGTTCCAAGGGGAGACTGCCCAGTAGTCTGAGACCCGCCTTTTTGGCAGTTACCATCCCACCGCCTGTCTTAAACAGATCAATGGTTTTCCCACAGTGAGGACAGGTTAAGCCACTCCCATTTTCTATCAAACCAAGGATTTGCATATTGACCTGATGGCAAAAATTGATTGATTTTCGAACATCAGCCAGGGAGATCTCCTGGGGTGTGGTTACAATAATCGCCTTGGTGTCTGGTATGACCTGGGCTATCGTCAAGGGTTCATCTCCGGTGCCCGGAGGACAATCGATTATGAGATAATCCGAATTACTCCAGGCGATATCGGCGATAAACTGCTTAATCACCCCGATTTTCAGGGGACCTCTCCAGATCGTTGCAGTATCCTTGTCTCCAAGGAGGGTCTCTATTGACATGACCTCCATATTGGGCAGATATTTCAGAGGAATTGCTTTGTTACTTTCACCAGCCGACAGTATCTGTCCTGTAAGGCCGAGGAGCCGGGGGATACTCGGACCATGTAAGTCCACATCCATCAGCCCCACCTGGAAGCCTTTCCTGGCCAGCCCAACCGAAAGATAGGCAGCGACAGTACTTTTACCAACACCGCCTTTTCCACTCATTACCAATATCTTGTTCTTAAACCCCTTAAGTTTTTCTCTTATCTCTTCATCCTGGGCCTCCATCATAGCCTTTCGACCTTCTGGTGTTTCGCCTCTTACTTTTTCTTGTTGTGCCATTATAATACCTTTCCCTGCTCACAGATTTTTCGTTCAAAAAACGAAAAAATTGAAATAGTCTTCCTACCATAAGTACCGCGGCTGTTTCCGAAAGGCGATGTCTCAACGCGCCGAAGCAACTCACCCATTCAAAACTCTTTGAGGGAGTTTTTACCGGCTCTTTAAGGCTCGGCATCAGCTTACTGACTAACTTATTTGGGGGGTTGTTAATCTCAAGGTAAGGATCATGATCACCACTCAAGCGTTCAGCTCTGTGGTGGATATCTCTCCTGAACCTCTATACCTTGCCCAACAATTATCAGTCGACTTCAGTAACGGTGATCGCATCTTGTTCGCAGACCTCTATACAGCTTTCACACCCGATACATTCCTCTGCATTAACAGGAACCGACTTTTCATCCTGCATTTCAAAGACATCTACAGGACAGACATCTACGCACTCATCGCAGCCTATGCATTTTTCTTTATCAACCTCTACCTTGTACACATCCTTACCCCTTTCCAGTGTGGTGCACGGTAACGAGTAACAGATAATCCTTTCCTTAGAAATGTCAAGATCTTTTTATCAGACCAACAGATCGCTGTACTTGGCAGGCAGCTACTTGGTCGCTTTCTCTAACTCCTTGATCCTTGCATCGATCTGGTCCATCTGCTGCTTTAGCATTTGGGCTTGATCTCTTAAGTAGTTTATCTCCTGCTCTGGCGCCATAGGTGGGCCAAATGGTGACATCCCCGGCCCTCCAAATCCTCCCGGTGGTGGGTAATTAGGTTGACCATAGGGCGACATCTCTGGTGCTCCAAATCCCCCTTGTGGTGGGTAATACGGCATTTGCGACATCTCTGGTGCTCCATATCCCCCTGGTTGAGGGTAATATGGCATCTGTGGCATTCCTCCGTAAGGATTCATCCAGCCCCCTGTCATAGGATAACCCATTCCCATGGGCGGCGGCCCCCAGGGAGGAGGCCATCCTCCATATGGATAAGATTGGTAATACATATCTTTCTCCTTTTTTTCAATTACTGTCTATTAAGAGGGATAACCATACTGGTATCCCCTCTCCATGCCATAAGGAGCAGCAGGGATAAATGCTGGTGCCCCATAGGCCCAACCTCTGGGTAGGCCACCTTCTTCCTAACCTACACAGGGACACAGGTGTGAAAATCTCCAAAGGCCAAATCCTCTGCCGTAAGGCACAACAATACCCCTTTTATACCTTTAACGCTGATTCCAACGGAGCAGTCTTGGCAGATGATCCAAGACTGCTCTCAAGGCCTAGTCATAGAATTTACCACCCTCGTCTACCTCTGCCAAATCCTCTGCCCCATCCCATGCCCATTCCTCTGCCCATGCCCATGCCACGGCCCATTCCTCCGCCAAATCCATAAGCACCGTAAGGAGAGGCTGCATAGGGAGTAGAGTAACCGGCTCCATAAG
>JADFWK010000056.1 GCA_015223015.1 Pseudomonadota bacterium | reverse complement strand
TGGCGACCAACCGGAGCAATACTATTGGAAAGGTTCTCGAATGCCACGGCCTTACAGGATATTTTGATATCGTGGTATCCTCTCTGGATGTCAAAAACCCCAAACCCCATCCCGAGCCTATCCTCAAGATCTTTGATTTTTTTGGGATTGAGTCTCACCAGTGTCTGTATGTAGGTGATTCTGAGGTAGATTGGGAGGTCTGCCAGGCTTCCGGTGTGACCCTGGTCGCCTACCGCAATAGGGGCCTCAAGGCCCCCTATTGCGTAGACAAGCTACTGGATATGCTAAAGATCTTACCGCTCTTTTCCCAGGAGGGTTCTTTAGGGCAGAAAAAAAGGAGCGACTAATCACTCTAGTCGCTCCTTTTGGCTTGTGCGCGTTATGTCAGTCTTTAGCTCGTTGGGGCGAGAGGCACTACCCTCGGAGTCAAGAAGATGAGCAGTTCACTCTTCTCAACCAGTTTGCTCTCTGTCCCAAAAAACCATCCAAGGAGAGGGATCTTCCTGAACCATGGTGTGCCTTCATTGCTAACGCCTTTGAACTCTTTATAGATTCCGCCAATAACTACGGTGTCTCCACTGGCAATCATCATTTTTGTCGTGGCACTTTTGGTAATGATTGGCACATATTCCCCCACCCGGTTGGCATAGTCAGGGAAATCATCATTCACCGTGATGTCCATCGTAACCATGTCGTTTGGTGTGATTTGGGGCGTAACGTTCAGCTCTAAGGTGGCATCAACCTCTTTTGCTGTTCTGTTTCCTTCGATATCGGTGTAGGGGATATAGAGCGTAGTACCTTGTTTAATGGTTGCCGTCTGATTATCCTGAGTGATAATCTTTGGCGCAGAAATGGTCTTTAACTTTCCCTCTGTCTCACCCAGTGTTATCCTTGCATTCAGAATCATTGTTGCACTGGTAAAACCGATGTCAAACATGCTACCAGAAAGGGGGTTGAAATTTGTGGCAAAATCGTAGGAATAATTATTGCCAGGTCCTCCTCCGCCCCACGGACTCTGGTATGTTCCACTCCAGTTGACTCCAAGATCCCGCGAGAACGTGGTTTTGGCCTCCACAACCCTGGCCTCAATCATCACCTGCTTGATCGGCGTATCCTGCCTGTTTTTCAGGGATCGTGCGTTTTCAATATTGGACGCTATATCAGTAAAAATTATGGTCTTACCTCTCGTATCAACGGATATCTTGCCCCTCGGTCCCTTTACATTTTCATCTATGAGCTTTTTGATAGCTCCCACATCTG
Organism: Pseudomonadota bacterium; assembly: GCA_015223015.1. Taxonomy (GTDB): domain Bacteria; phylum Desulfobacterota; class DSM-4660; order Desulfatiglandales; family B25-G16; genus JADFWK01. Next base: position 4,828 of record JADFWK010000056.1, on the reverse strand, counting down.
CATAGTTGACCGTTATATAACCGGTTACCAGTGGCTCTGCTGCTTTAATCTCCTCTTCCGCAGCCTTGGTTGCCTTTATGGTTTCCTGTTGTGCCTTGAGTTTCTCCTGCTTTTCTTTCTCCAAATTCCTTATTTTCCCCTTGGTGGTTATCCAGATGATATTTCCCTCTCTAATCATGCCGAGGTCGTTGGACTCGAGCACGATGTCCAGGGCCTGATCCCAGGGGACATTCTTTAATCTCATTGATACGGTTCCCTTTACCTCGGGCCCCCACACCAGATTCAGCTTGCTGACCTCGCCTATTAATTTGAGGATGTTCTTTATGTCTGCGTTGGCAAAATCAAGGGTTATCCTTTCTCCGGTATATTTTCTGTACTTTTTTGGTTTAGGGGCGCGAGGCGGGCCAACAGCAGGTTCTACCTCACGCGGAATCTGCTCTGGCGCCACAGTTGTCTTTGCCAGCCGGGCTGTAGTTATTGTTTTGGCAGGGGGTTTGACAGAGGTTGTATTGAAGTCCAACCGGATTTCCTGCTCAGTCCCCATCAGGTGGTAGGGGACCATTTCTTTTAACTGTATCTCAAACGCAACGCTCCTGTCCGGCACCCTTACAATGGGGGTAATTCGGTTGACGACCCCTCGAAAATGAGAAGAATCTATATACCGTGTCAGTTCAGGGCGGATCGTGACATCCTTTATTTCTAAGAGCAAGGTAAGGGGGTCTTTCCGGCTGAGCTCATATTCTGCCTTTTCTCTTGTGGTAACAGTAACCCTTGATTTATTTTTAGGGAGCATAAAGAAATCAATTCCCAGTATCTGATTCAGTTTCGTTTTACCCGGAGCAAAGAACAAGCGGGGTTCTTTTTGTGCGACTGCCTCCTCTTTGCTCGCCACAACTGGTGGCCCTACTGTTTCATAAGGTTTTTTCAGAGAAAGTAAAATGTCTATTATTCCATCCTTTTCCTGCACGCTGTATTCGACATCCTCGTAAAGGGTGGCAGTAACCCTGGTAACCAGGGATTTATCGTCCATTCTCTCAAATGCGATGGCCTTTATGATTCCATCCTTGCTGACATCTGGCCCAGTCAATCCCTCAGTTGGTAGTGCAGTTACATCTACTATAATGCGTAACGGTTGAACGAGCTTAAAGGTCGTATACGGAACAGCTTTTGAGCTGGTTATCGCAACCCTTGTGGCTTGTTCAGACGGCAGAGAAGTAACCTTGATTGATTCGATCTGAGCATGTCCTTCTGGTGCAAGGCCCGGTGCCTTTTTCGTGGTAGGTGTTCGGGCGCAACTTAGGATAACACAGAGTAAGCCTATGGTTGTCAAGAGAAGGATGAGATTTCCTCTTCTCAGGCATTTGGTATCCAACATGCCAAGTCTCCTTACATTTTTTCTGTTTTTAACCTATTCCAGTGACGGCAGCCTTATAATACGATCTCTAACTGTCTTGCGGCCTCTAATGTCCTTATAGTGTTCCCTAACAACAACCTTTTTCTCAAGGATCTCGGTAACTTGTCCGCCCCTTTTTCCCATAGGGGTTCCTACCCTAATTACATGACCGTCTCCCTTTGAATCCCGGACAAGCGCCCAATTCCCGCCACTCGTTAATATTATGGCTGAGATTGTCAACTGGGAAATGTCAAGGGTTTCAAGATAGGTTCTCGGTTTTGCTCTTGCCTCTCTTTCCTCTAACTCCTCTCTTACTGTTATAAATGATTTGAAGGGGTCTACTTTATTCGTCGGATCATAAAAATAGGGCGCTTCTTCCTTCTCCTTCTGAACCTTGGGCTCAATCTTTGCAGCCTTAGTCTTATCCTCTAAAGGTTTTTGAGACGGCTTTGGCAGCTTTTCCTCTTCTTTTGGAATCTTCAAGATGGCCTTCTTCCCGGTCTGTGCAGAAGATATCCCTAGAAAAAGAGGAATAACCCCGATGCCGATGAGCAAAAACAAGGTGATTGTCCCAATTCTTTTTATCGTGCCCACTTTGAGCCTTTGCTACTCCTTGAACCGGTACGTTAGCGATTTGCAGGTAGTCTTGAGCATGGTGCTCGTACTTTGAACCGGAACCATGCTCACATTGACAACGTTAACAATCCTATCCAATTTTGATACCTTGTCGAAAAAGAGAGCCACGTCGTGGTAGCCCCCCCTTACCTCTATATTAACCGGTATTTCTATAAAATATTCCCTTGAAACCTCTCTTTGGGGGCTGAAAAGGAGGAATTCCAGGTTAGAATCATTACCGAGTTTAGTAATACTCTTTAAGAGGTTCGGTATTTCACTGGTAGTGGGTAAGAGCCTGAGGGCGAATTGCAAATCTCCCTGGGCCTTAGCAAGTTCCTTTTCAAGCTTTTCCAAATTCCTAGCCCGTGCTTTGGCAAGCCTGAGCTGTTTTTCTAGCTTATCCAGTTGGGTGGTTAACGACTTTATTTCAGCTGTTTTCGGCATGTATATAAGCCAAACAAAGAGAGCTATGAGGACAAGAACCGTGCCCGCAAAGATGAGCACTCTGTGAGCCATCCTCAACCTAGATATCTTGTCGAAATAGGTATTGAGATCCACTGCCATGGTCCTTATTTCTTCTTTCCCTTTGCTGCTGGGGCTTGCTTTTGTTTAAATGCATAGGTCTTACACTTGAGGGCAAAATCTTTAAGGCTGAGATCAAGTCCCGCTATCTTTTTTTGCCTTGTTCTTACTAATTCAACAGATTGTATGCTCTGTGTGCTTTGCAACCTATCCATAAAATCAGCAACAGTTTCGTTATCCATTGCTGTTCCCTCCAGCATAAGCGTTCCCTTGTTTTCTCTCAGGCTGGCAAGCCAGAGCTTATCTTTTGGGACACTCATGGCGATATCGTCCAAAAGTTTGACTGGACCGGTCTTGATTTTTTCTAATTCTGTTATTGTCTTAAGTTTAGTCTCAATGTCGGCGATGGTCTTTTTGAGATTCCCTATTTTGGTGTTCGTGTCTTTGTAAGTGTCCAGTTCTTTCTGCTGCTCATCTATCTTGTGTCTCAGGGAGTTTACCTGTTTGCTAAAATTCATATAGAAGTAAGTGATTGCCAGGAGGATAATGATAACAGAGCCAAAGTAATACGTGATCTGTCGTCTTATATTCTCCTTTATCCTGGCAGCCCTGAATGGAAAGAGATTAATCCTGATCATCGATCACCTATACTCCTTAAGGCGAGACCTATTGCAATAGGAGCAATAGGAGCAGAATAGTTTAAGTATCCTGTGTCGAATGACTTTTCCCTTATTTCCATATTAGCAAAGGGATTGAGGGTCTCTATTTTTAGGCCGGTCTCCAAACCGAGATATTTACTGAATCCGGGAATCAGGGATGAACCTCCGGTCAGCAGGATATTTTCGACCTTTATGTCGGTAAATGTCGTTGCAACAAAATCAAGCGCCCTCTTTATCTCTTGACCCCACCTAGTAACAGTTCCAGAAAATGTCTCTTCTATAGTAGATCTCTGTTCCGTTGCAAAAGGCTTGGCTCCTAGTTTAATTCTTTCGGCCTCTTGATAGGAGATGTTTAGTTTTTTTTGTATCTCACTGGTTATTTGGGAGCCCCCGTAAGATGAGTCTCTCGTGAATATTGAAATGCCATCCTTAACGACGTTTATGGTAAGGTGTTGAGCGCCGATATGTACCAGGGCATGGCAGCCAGATTGTTCATGATCGCTGATTTCGAAGGCATTTTGGAGTGCAAAGGCATCGATATCGAGAATCGCAGGATTGAGTTCAGTTAGGTGAAGCAGGCTTATATACTCTTCAACAATATCCTTCTTTGCGGCTACCAAGAGAACATCCATATACGATTCCTTTCCCTCTTCTTCTGGCTCTTCTTCACCTGAGTAAAGGACCTGGAAATCTAAATTGACGTCATTGATGTCAAAAGGAATGTATTGTTCTGCTTCACCTTGGATGCTTTCTTCTAGGTCTTTCTCTTGTTTTCTAGGAATAGTGATCTTTTTGACTATAACTGAATAGCCAGAGATAGACAGGGCCACATTTCTGTTTTTAATCTTTAGATTTTGGAGGAGGTTTCCCAAGGCGGCAGAGACTATCTCCATCTCCTTTATAGAGCCTTCCAGTATAGCATCCTGCGGCAGCCCTATAGTGCCGAAATTTTTGAGGATCATCCCCTTGGCAGTATCCTCAATCTCGGCAACCTTGATTGAATGTGATCCGATATCAATCCCAACTATTTGATTTTTCTTTGGTATGGGCATGCTAGGCTCGAATCCTTGAAGATTTACGTATCATTAGAAAAGATCTTCTCTTTGTCGCTTAGTTTGTAGCCGAGGGCCAAAATGATTTTTCTTTTTGTCTCCATCCGACAATCCTTACCTTTTTCAATCCTGTCGATGGTGAGTGGAGATACACTAGCCTTTCTAGCCAGCTCTGCCTTACTGAGCAAGAGCTCTTCTCTTATTTTCCTTACCGTATTCTGGGGCACTATCTTTTCCCTCCAACAAAATTTAATCAAAAAATAAGAAAAGTTTTTATCTTAATACAATATATATTTTAATTTGTCAAGTATTTTTAATAAATTAAGTAAAATTATCACAATTTATATACATATAGTGGTTATTTCTAATCTTGACACAATATATTGTAATATTCCCATAAGAATCTTATCGAAATAACCAGAAAAAACTGTAACTATTTTAGAATTGCCTATTTTAAAAAATTACTGTACAAGAAGGCAACTTGTTCGCTGAGTTCACCAGGGCAACGTCAAAGTCCAGGGTATGGGTGTCTTTTTTTTGGTTATGCCCTGTGACATGGCCCCTTACTGGGTCGTTTCAAAATGGTT
>JADFWK010000055.1 GCA_015223015.1 Pseudomonadota bacterium | reverse complement strand
TGGTTCTGGCAAATCTGCCTGGATGTTATACCAATGAGTTGGCATATCCTTTTGGTCAAGAAAAAACATTGCTCTTTTCATTTTATCCCCCTTTTTTGTTGTTATTGTACTTCCGTCCGCAACAACCCCTGCCACGGACAGTACCCCCACTCTTATCATACATGGAGCTTTTCGGAGCGTTTAAAGCTCTATTCTCCTTACTGAAAAAACGTTCTCAAGGCCTCGGAGTTTTTCAAGAATTTCGTCACTTACCGAAGCATCGGTAGCCAGAAAGATTACATTCTGCTTTTTTTCCCTTTCTTCACCAACCTGCATGCGGCCAATATTAACCCCATAACTGCCAAGGGCACTCGTGATGCTGCCGATAACACCTGGGGTATCCAGATTGTTTATCAAGAGGTTATGTCCCTCAGGGATGGCCTCGAGGTAGAAGTTATTGATGCGCAGGATCCTGGGTAAGTTATTGCCGAAGATGGTTCCTGATACGACATTTTTTCCCGCTGATGTCTTAACCTTAATCGTAATAAGATTGGAATAATCCTCTGCTGTTTTGATTTTGGACTCTACTACCTTTATCCCCCGTTCTGTGGCGATAAGGGACGCATTGACGAAGTTCACCTCATCTTTAAGGATAGGGGTGAGGAGGCCTTTGAGCATGGACGTGGTTAACGGGGTTACATCATACTCGGTTATCTTTCCGAAGTAATTTACCTCAATCTCTAATATAGGGCTATCAGCAATCTGTGTCTGAAAGGATCCTATCCGTTCAGCCAGAATGGCGTATGGTCTCAGCGTTGTTATTAATTCGGGGCTAATGGAGGGGACATTCACTGCATTTCTTACTGATCCGTACAGGAGATAGTCGACAGTCTGCTCGGCAACATCCTTGGCGACTTTTTCTTGAGCCTCTCTGGTTGATGCACCAAGGTGGGGTGTGCATATGAAGTTGGGTAGAGTCATCAATTTGATCTTGCCAGGCGGCTCGCTGCTGAAGACATCCAATGCACCACCTGCTAGCTGTCCGGATTTCAATGCATCATAGAGATCATCTTCATTGACTATACCTCCCCGGGCGCAGTTGATGAGCATTGCACCTTTTTTCATTCGAGCAATTGTCTTTTTGTTTATCATATTGATGGTCTCATCAGTGCTGGGGGTATGAATGGTGATATAATCTGATCTTTTAAGAAGTTCATCAAAGGAAACAGGCTCGAGATCAAATTTTTCAATAGAGTCTGGCTTGATATACGGGTCATAGACAACGACCTTCATCTTCATGCCCTTTGCCCTCTCCGCCACAAGCTGTCCTATACGCCCGATCCCGATTACTCCAAGAGTTTTGTCAAGGATTTCCCAACCCTGAAATTTTTTCTTTTCCCATTTTCCCTGTTTCAAAGATGCTGTTGCCTGGGGAATGTTACGGGAGAGAGCCATGATCATTGCAATGGTGTGTTCTGCCGCCGTTATAATGTTACCCTCAGGCGTATTCATTACAACAATTCCCTTTTTGCTTGCGGCCGGTATGTCCACATTGTCCAAACCTATCCCAGCCCGGCCAATCACCTTCAGGTTGTGGGCTGCCTCAACGATTTCTGCCGTAACCTTGGTGGCACTTCTTATGACCAGGGCATTGTACTGGCCAATAACGCTCTGTAAGTCCTCCGGCGTGAGATCGGTAATTACATCAACCTCAATATCAGGGGTTTCCTCAAATATCTTTACGCCTACATCTGATAGGGGATCACTTACCAGAACCTTCATGGATTATCTTTCCTTGTGTTGTATGCGTTTACAGGTTCAGGGTTTCCCGATGAAATCTGGATTCAGGGTTAGTCGCCTTGCACTTTTCTTGATATCTCTTAAGATAGCCGATGAATCCAGGAAAGGAGACACGGCTTCGCCTTGCATGCCTGCCCGCCACCTGCCAGCAATGCTTTGCAACGCAAGGCAGGCGGGTTCATAGACATTACTCAGATTATCAGGCTCAAGGTTAAAAGTTCACGCTTAATGATTTGCCGTATCGTAAGAATCGGATGAATTCTACATTGGATTCGGAACCGAAACCTTTTCGAAACGCTTGAACCCTTGAACCCTTGAACCCTTGAACCTGAGTTACTATTGTCTAATAGAGCAAGAATGTCAATTGGAATCCAAATGCCTAAATGTCAAGATTATTCGCTTGCTACTGCTTTTGTATATGTCAAGCTTCAATGAAACGCCGAGTTGCTTCTATAGTTCTTTGTGACCAAAGGGGATAAGAGTTTCACTATGGTTACTTGTTTCTTGTTCTTCGCTAGTTTCTTGATGAATTCGTAAAAAGTCATTTTAAAGCTTGGATACCCGCGCGGGTATGACAGTTAGTATATATGCTTGATATTATTACTTTATTTGTCATTCCCGCGTAGAGCCTGCCCCCGCAAAGGCGTGGGGCGGGAATCCAGAAAAATGGGAAAATACGACTTTTTGCGAAACCGCCTTTCTTAATTGAACTAACGTGGTGCTTCTTCAAATTCTCTCATAAACCGGGCAAGATCTCTTACACTCTCTATGGTAACGGCATTATAGAGAGAAGCCCGGCAGCCACCCACAGACTTATGTCCTTTAAGGCCATGGAGTCCATTTTTTGTGGCCTCGGCAAGAAACCTTTGTTCTAATTCTTCATCCCTCACACGGAAGGTGATATTCATCAAGGAACGACTTTTGAGCTCTACTGTACCCCGATAGATCTCGCTATTGTCTATTACCTCATAGATAAGGGAGGCCTTTTCCTCGTTTATCTTTTCTATTTCTTTCAACCCGCCTACTGTTTCCTCCAGCCACGTGAGCACCAAGTCTATGACATAAATGGTGAACGTAGGAGGTGTATTAAAGAGAGATTCGTTATCTTTAAATGTTGTGTACCTGAGCATGGTGGGCAAGGTATCCGGAACCCTTTTAAGCATATCTTCCCTGATTATTACCATGGATACCCCTGCCGGGCCGATATTTTTCTGGGCACCTGCATAGATCAATCCAAATGGTTTCATGTTAATAGGATGGCTCATGAAATCAGAGGACATATCTGAGATCAGGGGGACACCTTCTCCATCAGGATAGTGGTGCCATTGGGTCCCCTTTATGGTGTTGTTGGAGGTAAAGTGGAGATAGGATGCATCCTTGTCCACCTTGGAATCCGTAGGGAGATACGAAAAATCTCTATCCTCTGATGTGGCAATGACCCTGACATCTTTTCCCTGAATCTGGGCTTCTTTGATGGCCTTTGTAGACCAGGTGCCGGTATTGATGTAGTTTAGCGGTTTACCAGGAAGGGCAAGGTTCATGGGGATCATGCAGAATTGCATGCTTGCACCCCCTTGAATGAAGAGCACGTGGTAGTCATCGGTGAGCTTTAATAATCGTCGGGTCCGCTCAATTGCATCGGTGAGTACCTCATCAAATTCGCGAGAGCGATGACTGATTTCAGTGATAGACATGCCCGATCCGCGGAAGTTGAGGAAATTATCCTTTATCTGTTCTAAAACGGGCAGGGGTAGGGTTGCAGGGCCTGGATTAAAGTTGTGAACCCTCTGTTCCATAGTGAAGTCCTTTTCAGATCGATATCGGATCGCTGTTCTCACTCACCATATCCCTGCATCATGTGAGGAGCGATTTATATTGATTCTGTTTTGTATACTGTATACGATCTTTTTTTGTCAAGAGATTATTCGATTCTGGTGCTGGTATAGAAAAAAGCTCCTGAACGGGATAACGTTCTTCTTGGACTATTAAATAGGGCAGATCAAAGCCACATCCTCTGGGCGTGGATCATTTGCTTTAGAGTGGTGCAACTCAGGGTTACGTAAAGGGGTTACCTGCCCTGGTAGCATCGCCTTGTTTCTGAGATCGTACTTTGATTAGTTGATAAGAACACGGTATACTCTAGATCTAGGGGCTCCGCCCCATTGTTCCACTATTCCCTGTGTGAGGCAAAATACGAAACTCTCAATAAACCTATTTAATTTCAATAAGTTATAGGAATCTTGAGTTAATTAACTGGGGAGGCAATATGAAAACAATTGGTCTTATTGGCGGTATGAGTTGGGAATCATCATCTGAATACTATCGAATCATAAACCAAATGGTCAAAGAAAGGCTTGGCGGGCTACACTCTGCCCAATGCATACTGTACTCAGTTGATTTTCAAGAAATTGAAAAATTGCAGCATCAAGACGAATGGGGAGAACTTACGAGATTGATGATCCAGTTTGCTGAGAAACTGGAGGATGCAGGTGCGGAATTGATTGTTATCTGCACCAATACCATGCACAAAATGGCAGAAGAGGTTGAAAATAGCGTCACTATCCCCCTGGTACATATAGCTGATGCGACTGCTCAGGCAATCGTTGGGAAGGGATTGAAAAAACTCGCCTTGCTGGGAACAAAGTTTACCATGGAAGAGGATTTCTACAAAAAAAGATTAAAAGAAAGGTACAATATTGAAGTCATGATTCCCCCAGAAACCGACAGAAAAGCAATTGACGACGTTATCTATCATGAGTTGTGCCTCGGCATCTTAAAGCAGTCTTCCAAAGAAAGATTTAAAGAGATCATCAAGGCACTCGCTCTAAATGGTGCAGAGGGAGTGATCTTGGGGTGCACAGAAATTCCCCTTTTGATAAGCCAAAAGGATGTGGAAATTCCTTTGTTTGATACAACAAAAATTCACGCAGAATCGGCGGTTGAGATGGCCTTGGGAAAGGGCTAATATGTGAGGGACTTTCACATTTAGCAACTCTTCTCTCAGGAGTTATCTTGCCACTAAAAACAACATTTCCTTTCCCCAAAACCCATTATTCCAGAACTCCAGTATTCCCTGGCCCAGACCTAGCATGAAAGGATGAAATTCTTTGGATACGTATTTTGAGCTATTACAGCAACCGATAGTTATTCTGGATAAGTCGCACCAGGGCAGGCCAATATTCCAATTGGGGCGAAGCCCTAAGTTCGCGCAGGGGGTTTTTTCCCTTTGATAATCCTGAGATCGGGTCTTTTCTCCTGCCCATCTTGCGCTAATTGCCTTTTTGCTTTGATCTCTTGTATTCTCCTCAGTTGCCATTTCTCCCAGGATTCATCCTGTCTTTTGTCAATAAACCTCAGTAATGCATCGATGTCTTTTTGCGCAAACAGTAACTCACCCTTGACCAGCCTTGGGTTTATGTCAGGATAATGCTCGGGTGATATGGTTACCTTTTTCACCCGAACTTAGTGCCGGATGAGAGATTGAGGCAGTCTGGTTATCTCAGATACCTCATCAAGGGTGTAAAACATCTTTTCCAAATTAGCCATAATTTCAAGTTTACTATAAGCGTAGAGGCAGCTTAACATCGCAACCCTTTGGGCGTCAATACCCAGGGGTTTTTCCTCCCTTGATAGGTTTTTGCTAGCAAAGGCGGGAGAAATAAAGCTTGGTGTCCTGTTAGGGCGCGTAGGAACATTAGCCGAAAAATGGCATTTTCACTTTTCTGTCAATGGTATGTTTGGCCAGCCATAGCATGGTATCGATTGAATACTACATGAAAAAACGAAAAAAATTCTCGTATATCGCAAAAAACGAGAATTTGATATTCTCTACTCTCTCAGATGACCCTGTGTTAGAAGTTTCTACAATTGGTAATCGAAAGACCAACCGTTTTTTTTATCCTATGAAACGGGATGCTCTGCTGAAGCAGAGAGGCTAAGTCCTTTCATGAAAAGGGCAAAAACAAAAATGGCGTTTCGGGCGAGTCTTTAGCATTGATCAGCAGTCAGTGGAGATAGTTGTGGCAGAAAGGATTTAATCGCGAAAAATCTCAAAAGTAAAGATTTGCTCCGGCTCACTTTATCAACTTACTGTTTTAGTGGCCGCCGCCAGACAAACAGCAATGGCAAGTGTCGTTCCAACCAACATAAAGTAAACACGGGACCCCTTCAATTTTAGTCAATTGTCGAGGTTTGACCTTATCTTCACTCTGTGTATTCATTCCTTCCTCCCTACAATCAGCGAGCGTCGAACCACTCCCAGGGTTCGGTTCTTCTGCATCCGGCTCACCATGTTTGGAAGAAATCGCTGTGTGGGCAAGGGACAATCCACGATATGGGTGAGCTGCCACCCGGAGGCCTTTAGGAGGTCAAT
>JADFWK010000054.1 GCA_015223015.1 Pseudomonadota bacterium | reverse complement strand
CCCGATAAATCGGGACAAGGTATTCTGGCGAATGCGAATAAACCTGATTGCTGCGTTGCACCGCCCTCTTCGAACCCCAGATCTCTCCTTCCACATGGTCAGGCCCCGGTATAACTCCCTAACCAGATGAGACCAACCTTTCGAGGGTAATTCTGATCAAAGCTTTGGCTCTGGCGAATATATTTGGACACCTCATATTCCCTTTTCATTGTTATCAAGTTCTCTATATCCTCATAGACAACTGCACTGCATAAGACATTACTTTCTGATGCAGCTTCCAGGGTTTGCCGATCTTTCAAAAAGAACTTCATAAGCTGATCTACGGCGCCCTCTATATCTGAGCGCCAGGCAATCTTATATACAGCTCCGCATTGGCATCTGTAAACCTCATCCAGGTCATCAGGGAAGGGATAGGAACCATCGCAGAATGGGCAAATTACATGAAATGATCTCACCAAGGCTAATCTCCTCCTAACTCATACTGATCTCTTGAGGGACTTTCTTACGAAAAATCTTTTACCTTGTCAAGAACTTAGCTCCGCTTCGCTCCGCCATTGGAATGTTGGAACAATGGAAAATTGGAACATTGGGTTCTGGGAAACTGCGGCAGTGGTTTATTTACAAAACCCTATTGACAAGGAAGTTAATAAAATGAGAAACTTCCACAAAAGATCATCATTCCAACATTCCAGTATTCCATTATTCCAGGTACGGGGCAATACACAACAGCCTCAAAAAACTCCTTCAATTTAAATATGCTGTAGAAATTCCGAGACGTTAAATTATCCTTGCAGATATGAACAAAAAATGACAACATCCTGTGATGCATTTTTTGGAAACAATCAAAGGGACGGTACTCGTTGAATCTTTACAAAACTGATTATACGGATGCTCGTATTCCATACCAGGACCTTTATATCTACTATCTTGAGGGCCCTGTACAACGGGAAGAAGAACCCCGGTTAGGCTCCCATTTTTTGGGAAACTGGATTGAGGAGGGCAGCTCTTTTCTTTTCTTCTCTCGTCCAACCAGAGAGCTTATACAGGGTATGGTCGATACGAATGAAGGGTTACGATTGATTGACAAGTTTCACTTTACCTATGAGGAATGGCAGGGTGGAAAGATTGAGCCTTTCACGGTTCCTCCTTTTTTCATTGTCCCCCCATGGGAAGATAGTAAAGATCACAAAGGGGGAATAAAGATACTACTGGACCCCGGCGTTGTTTTTGGTACTACGCTTCACCCAACAACACGGGACTGTTTATCAGCCTTGGCGAGAATGTATAAAGAATACCAGATTGATAGGGTGCTCGACCTTGGCACTGGCACTGGAATCCTGGCCGTAGGTGCTGCCCTGCTGGGAGCAGAGAGCGTTTTAGCGATTGATATTAACCCGCTAGCAGTTAAGACAGCCTTATCTAATGTCAGATTGAATGGACTGGAGGAAAAGATTGAAGTCAAGGAGGGTCTGGCAGAAAAATGGGGTGATCATCTCTCTGATCTGGTGATAGCCAATATCCACTATGATGTTATCATAGAGCTCATAAAGGGAGATGGATTTCTAAAGAAAAAGTGGTTTATTTTTTCAGGACTCATGAGGAGCCAAGCAGAGAATATCAGGTTAGCATTATCCGAGTATCCAACTGAAATTGTTCAAGAGTGGAATCATGAAATGGTATGGCACACGTTTTTGGGAAGGGTACAGGGTTCCTCCAATGAATGAAGCCAAGGAAACTGTTCCAAAACTGGAAGGCTATAACTGTTTTGCCTGTGGGACGGCAAACCCAATAGGGCTCAACCTTCACTTCTACCTGCTCGGAGAGTATCTTTGTTCAGACATAACCTTAGGAAAAAACTATGAGGGTTGGGAAAATATGGCCCACGGTGGGATAGTTTCAACCCTATTAGATGAGGTCATGTCGTGGGCTGTGATATATTTTAGAAGGATCTTTTTTGTCACCAGAAGCATGAAGATAAAATACATCAAGCCAGTTCCATTATATACAGAATTGACCGCTAAGGCCCGGATGATAGAAGAAAAAAGGGGGCGTTTGTATCAAGTCGGGGGATTGATTCAAGATCAGGACAAAAACACGCTGGCCAGAGGAGATGCCATCTTTGCCAGGCTATCTGACAAAGAGCTTTATCTGGTGCCAGAGAAGTTAAAAAGAGACATGGAAAACCTCTTTAAGAGATTCTGACCATACCGTGAAAGAAGAGAATATCAGGTTTGAGTCCAACGGTCTGCAGATTGAGGGCCTCATGTGCATCCGGAAAGGAGAACGGGGGGTAGTGATTACCCATCCACATCCACTGTATGGCGGCACCATGTATGATCAGGTAGTAGCAGCACTGGCTCAGGTTTACCAGAGCAAGGGTTTTACAACCCTGAGGTTTAACTTTAGAGGCACTGGAGGCAGCGAAGGGCGATATGATCAGGGAACAGGAGAAAGGAAGGATGTGAAATCTGCCCTCCTGTATTTATATGCTCTGGGAAAGAGGGATATTGATCTGGCAGGATATTCATTCGGGGCATGGGTAAATGCTAAGATCACCACCAGCGACTTTGCGGTCAGCAATATGATTATGGTATCCCCGCCGGTTGCTTTTTTAGATTTTTCCTTTTTGTCCCTCAACCCGAAGATTACGGCAGTTGTTGCTGGTGGTAGCGATGATATTGCACCAGTTGACGGGATCAATAGGTTGCTCTCTATGTGGAATCCTGCGGCGGAATTGGAGGTCATCGATGGGGCGGACCATTTTTATACCGGTAAGATTGGCACCTTAAAGTCCGTGTTATCTCGCTTAATAGGTCGATTCCAAAGCTGACAGCTTATGGATCCCATTGCATCCATAGAAATAGGGACCAATTCCATAAGGATGCTGATTGCCGAGAAAGGCACCCCAGGTACTCCCTTTGCGCCGGTTTTGCGAAAAAGGGTTATTACGAGGCTCGGAGAGGGTTTCAACAGTAACGAAGGGTGCATCCTTAAGCCGGGCGCCATAGCCAGGAGCATTACTGCACTCCGGGAGTTCTTTGGCATTGCTAGCCAGTTTGGTGTGTCTTCTCCCCTTGTAATAGCAACCGGGGTAGTCAGAAAGGCAGCCAACAGGGATACCTTTATTACCTCGATTGCCGAACACCTAGGCCATAAGATAAGAATTATCTCGGGACAAGAGGAGGCCGAACTGACCGAGAAGGGTGTTTTATCCTCACTGGACCTTGGGAGTGAGTCTTGTGTTATTTTTGATCTTGGTGGCGGGAGCACCGAATTTATCCGCGCCAATAGCAAAGAAACTACATACCTATCAGTAGAGCTTGGGGTAGTGGTGTTAAAAGAAACTTTTCTGATAACGGATCCTCCAAAAGATGAGGAGATATGGTACCTGGGCAAGCATATCGAGGATGTGTGCAAAACAAGGCTTTCTTCATTAAAAGAATCCGGAGACCGAAACGCTGCCTTTATAGGGACTGGTGGAACCGTAGTAACACTCGCTGCGATGATCCACGATATAACAGAGGATAGTTTCAGTAAAAAAAACATAAATGGTCTTTCAATCAAAAGGCACAATGTTGGGCTCCTGTTTGAAACACTGAAAGAGATGCCAGCAGCAGAAAGGCTAAGTTTTTCTGGACTTGAATCTGGAAGAGAGGATATTATCCTGCCGGGCACCTTATTGGTAATGAAATTTATGGATTATTTTGGGAAGGATGAGATAATCGCAAGTTATAGTGATTTATTGGAGGGCATTTTGATACAACACGTGGAAGGAGAAAGAGATGGCTAATCAACCACTGGAGGAAGCACTTACCTTTAATGATCTCCTTTTGGTTCCAGGGGAATCCGCTGTGTTACCAAAAGACATGGATGTCAAAACAAGGCTTTCTCGGAACATTTCCCTTAACATACCCATTGTCAGTGCAGCAATGGATACTGTCACCGAATCTGAAGCGGCAATAGCATTGGCCAGACAGGGTGGTTTAGGATTTATCCATAAAAACATGAGCGCCGAAAAGCAGGCCCTAGAGGTCGAGAAGGTCAAGAAATCAGAAAGCGGGATGATTCTTGACCCTATTACTATTGATCCGGATCAGAAGATCTTTGAGGTCCTCAGTATTATGGAAAAATACAGGATTTCCGGCGTACCTGTTGTTAGAAAGGGCAACTTGGTGGGGATTATAACCAACAGGGATTTGCGGTTTGAAGCAAGCCTTGACAAAACGGTTGGAGACGTGATGACCAAGGATAACCTGGCTACCGTGCCTGTTGGGACAACCCTGGAGGAATCAAAGACCGTCCTCCATGAACGAAGGATAGAAAAACTACTGGTTGTTGACGATGCAGGGAAGCTAAGGGGGCTCATAACCATAAAGGACATTGAAAAGATCAAAAAATACCCCGACGCATGCAAGGACCAACATGGTAGATTGCGTGTTGGCGCAGCAGTTGGGGTTGGTCCAGATAGAGAGGAAAGGACTGATCGATTAATAGCTGCAAACGTAGATGTCATTGTTATCGATGCTGCCCATGGACATTCCAAAGGAGTGGTTGAGGCAGCAAGAGATACCAAAAGGAATTTTCCCGACCTAGAGTTGGTTGCTGGCAATGTGGCTACAGCGGAGGGTGCAAGGTCCCTTATCGAAGCCGGTGTTGATGCAATAAAGGTTGGCGTCGGGCCAGGCTCCATTTGCACAACCAGGATAATTGCGGGTGTCGGTGTGCCCCAAATGACCGCTATTCAGGAATCTGCGCGAGAGGCATCAAAAGCTGAAATCCCAATTATTGCAGATGGCGGGATACGATATTCTGGGGATGTCACTAAGGCATTGGCTGGCGGCGCCTCATCAGTTATGATTGGCTCTCTTCTCGCTGGCACAGAAGAAAGCCCTGGGGAGACGGTACTTTTCCAAGGGAGGACATACAAGGTTTATAGAGGTATGGGTTCAATAGAGGCTATGAGGGAGGGAAGCATAGATCGCTACTTTCAGGAAGCAATAGAAGGAGAGTCAAAATTGGTGCCAGAAGGTATCGTGGGAAGGGTTCCCTACCGAGGCCCCATAGCGGACACGATTTACCAGCTTATAGGGGGCTTAAAGGCAGGAATGGGTTACGTGGGCACTCCCACCATAAAGGAATTACAGGCCAATGCGAAATTTATCAAGATTACGGCCGCAGGGCTCAGGGAGGGGCATGTGCACGATGTTATTATCACCAAAGAGGCCCCTAACTACCAACTTGAATAGAAATCAGTTGGTCTCGTTCAAGATTTAGCAGAAGCGCCTGCCCCCTTTTCCCTTCTTGACGCCTCTGTCTACCGGATGACTCCTAGAGCAGGGTAACGTCAAAGTCCAGGGTATGGGTGTCTTTTTTTTGCTTGAGATGTCATTCTGAGTGATCCCGCCAGGCGGGAGAGCGAAGAATCTACAATTTGTGGGCAGATGCTAGATTCTTCGTCGCTTTGTTCCTCAGACCTGTCCTCGAGCGAAGCGAAGGAATGACAAAGTGTCGTTGTAGGCATAATCCAAAAAAAAGACACCCATACCCT
>JADFWK010000053.1 GCA_015223015.1 Pseudomonadota bacterium | reverse complement strand
GCCCCGGTGGGTGGGGAATTCCATTTGGATTCCCACGAGCATTTCCCTGATATATTCAGGCATTCCCCTTTAAAGTTATAGATTGCGTCATAACACACCTCGGCCACAGAGATGCTCTTCTTTGGATCTACCCTACTGAAAATTTTCCTGTCACTAATCTCTAGTTCTTCAGGGGATATATCGAGCATTTCAGCGGCTCGCGCGAGGATCTGTTCCTTGGCCTGGTGGGCTGCCATCAGTGTTGCATTACCAATGACATAGGTTGAGCGGCTAGCGTCGGAGCCATATTCAAAAAGGGTAACATCTGTATCTCCGGTGACTATGTTGATATCTTCCGCGTGAATCCCAAGTTCTTCAGCCGCAATTTGGGAAAGGGCACCCCATATGTGCTGACCAACGGGAGCTGGATGTACTACCAGATCGGCAGTCCCATCCTCGTTGAGTTTTATAAAGGCATTGGAGTGATCCAGATACAAGGGGGCAGCCCCACTGCAGTGCGTCATGGTTGCCAATCCAACACCACGCCTTATCGTGCCCTCCTTTGTCTTTCCCCACTTCTCCTTCCAGCCTATTGCCTCAGCACCCTGCTTAATACACTCCTCCAGGTAGGTGCTCTCAAGGCGCAGTCCCATGTTTGCTGTTTCACCTGCCCTTTTGATATTCTTTAGCCTGATTGTCAAAGGGTCGATGTTTAGCCTTTCAGCAGCCTCATCCACCAGTTGCTCTATGCCCCACATTATCGCCGGGTTACCAAAACCCCGAAATGCGCCCGATACTGGGGTATTGGTCATCACCATATCTGCCTCGCCTGCCCTATTCGGGCACCTATAGTGCCCGAGGCCAAAGATCATTCCAATAGCTGATGCCATCGGGCCACAACCCATGTAACCCCCGAGGCGACCGAGCATGTAAACCTGGATGGCAGCTAATGTGCCGTCTTTGTTGAAACCTATCTTGAGATTGCATTTAAATCCAGTCCTGCTTTCCAGGGCGATAAAATTCTCTTCTCTGGAGTACACCAGCTTTACTGGCTTACCCGTTTTTAGAGCCAGGGCAATACATATCGGTTCAGCACAAAGGGAACCTCGTTGCCCAAAACTCCCACCAATAAACGGGGTGATCAGCTTAACCTTGTGGACCGGCATATTGAATATATGAGCAATCTCTCTTCTGGCCAGATGTGCAAGCTGGCATTGGGACCACACGATGAGCCTCCCGCTAATATCAATACGGGCCACAGCGGCTGCGGTTTCTGCGGTGCAATGCTCCTGTTTGGTGGTCGTGAATGTGCCCTCAACAACGCAGTCAGCCTCCCCAAGGGCCTTGTCTACATCACCCTCCGGAAAGGCATAAGACATATGTTTCCCAATGTTTCTTCCTGCAAAATCGCTTATCTGGGGTGCCCCTGGTTTCATCGCCTCTTCCGGGTCAATTGCAAAAGGCAATTCCTCATACTCTACCTCTATGAGTTCCAGGGCCTCTTCGGCTATGTGCTGATTTATGGCAGCGACCGCGGCAATAGCATCACCAAAATGACGCGCCCTTTCATTCAACACACCCTCATCTGGGGGAACTGTGTATCCACCGGCTATCATCGGTAAGTCCTTGAGGCCGCGATCGAACTTTTGCCATTGTGCTGTATCTTCTGGTGTGATTATGGCCTCAACACCAGAAAGGTTCTCCGCCTTCGATTTATCTATTCGCTTGATCCGGGCATGGGGATAAGGGCTCCTGAGTACCTTCCCGATCAGCATCCCTGGAATGGTTACATCGCTGGCATAGATAGCACTTCCCGTCGCCTTAGCAGCCGCATCTGGCTGGATAATTCGCTTGCCCACAACCGAAAGTTTTTGACTCATGGATGTGCCTCCTTGCTCATTGCCTCTGCTGCTGCCAGTACGGCATCGATTATCTTAATGTAGCCAGTGCACCGGCACAGGTTGCCAGACAAGGCATGCTTTACCTCTTTATCGGTGGGATTCAGGTTTTTGTCCAACAGGGCCTTAGCCGAAAGAATCATGCCTGGTGTGCAATAGCCGCACTGTATGGCGCCATGCTCTACAAATGCCTTTTGAATTGGATGTAAGGTAGTACCTTGAGCCAGCCCTTCAATAGTCGTAATATCTTTGCCCTTAACGGTCAGGGCCAGTGTCAAGCAGGACAGGGTCGGTCTCCCGTCAATCAGGACGGTGCAGGCCCCGCAACTACCGATCCCACAACTATGCTTTGTCCCGGTAAGGCCCAATTCATCCCTCAATACCTCGACGAGGAGCATATGGGGCTCTATGGCCAGTTCGTAATGCTTCTCGTTTACCATAAACGTGACGATCTGTTTCATTGTACCGTTCCTCTCAAATATGCTATCTAATCATTTGCCAGGTCTCGGCAATAGCCTCCGAAACTAAGTGCCGGCTCATTCTTCTCCGGTAGTCAGCACGAGAGCGTGGCCTTGTTTCTCCGGCAGCAACCTGAGCAGCTTGGCCTATGAGCCTGTCATCAATCCTTTTTCCGCGAAGCACCTCCTCGGCCTGCCTGGCTCTCATGGGAGTAGGTGCAACCGAACCTAATGCTATCTTTATGTCAGTGCATACCCCGTCAGCAGAATCAAGTGTCATCAGGACCGCTACTCCGACCAACGTTTCATCAACCGCAACTGTCTTAGTAGCCCATTTATAGCAACCGGCACTGACCGGTGGTGGATTCGGTATCTGGATCTCGGTGAGCAGCTCTCCTTGCTGAAGTACAGTCTTGAATGGTGCCAAAAAGAATGTATCAATAGGTACTACCCTTTCCCCACCCAGGCTCACCAACTTTAACTTAGCATCTAAGACAAGCAGCACCGGGGGAGTATCCTGTGAGGGCCCTGCTTTACAGATATTACCGCCTATTGTGCCCATGTTCCGTACCTGGGGGGTACCTACTTTATTACAGGCGGTGGCCAGGAGGTTATACCTATCCTTGATAATAGAAGAATCGGCTATAGACCTATGGGTAGCTAAGGCCCCTATGGTCAGGCCGGTTTCCTGGCTATAATGGACATAATTCAGGTCAGGAATATCCTTAATATATACTATGTACCGGGGGCTTATCTGCCGCTTTTTCATTGAGACTATCAAATCAGTTCCGCCGGCAAGTACCCGTGCCTGAGCGTCATATTCAGATAGCATTCGCACTGCCTCCCCAACCGTTTGAGGCTCACGGTACTCAAAAGGCCTTAAAAGTCGAGCCATACACATCTCCTTTCCTGTTCACAATCAACAATCGCCAGATGCTTTTGGAGAAGCCTCTCCTTATTCGATTAGAAAACCATCTTTCATGGGATCATTGGGGGAGAGGACTACAGTGCTTATCCCCATCGTGTACGCACTTCCTGTAATCTCAGGAATAATAGCGTCAAATCCATTTATCTTGGTCTGGGATGCTACTTTCGCCTTAAAGGTTGTACCAATTATACTCTCGTGAATAGACTCCTGGCCCAACTTGATCTGCCCCTTGGCATATAAACTGGCCAAATGCGCTGACGTGCCAGTCCCGCATGGCGACCGGTCTATTCCTTTATCTCCTGGTGCAAAGACTACCACGTTCTTGATGCGCATCCCATGGTCTGTAGGCTTATTACAAAATCGAACTGCATCGATTGTTGACAGCGGTTTTTGGGGATGCCTTGCCCTAATTTGAGCGTTAGCTGCATCCTTAATAACCATGGCCAGTTCACATAGCTTAGATGCATTATTTTTGTCAACCATCATTCCAATATCCTCAGCCTCAATAATGGCATAAAATGCACCACCGAAAGCCACATCCACGCGGATATTGCCCAGATGAGGAACCTCGATTACCGTTGACGTATAGAGAAATGAGGGGACATTCTGGATCGACACTGATGCAACAGAGCCATCTTTCACTGTGGCGTAGCCGGTCACGAGCCCGGCTGGGGTATCCAAAACCACGGTGGTAACAGGCTCCACTGCCTCTACCATGCCAAATTCAATAGCTGCGGTAACTACCCCTATGCTGCCATGTCCGCACATCGGTATCCACTGGTGAGTGCTATCCATATAGAAAACCCCGAGTTGGGCCTGACTGTCCACCGGGGAGGTAAGTACAGCACCGACCCCTCGTAGGAGTCCTCTGGGCTCCTGGAAGATGGCGGTCCTAATGTAATCAAGGTTGTCTTTAAAATACTCGGCCCTTTCTATCATGGTGTCTCCGGAAAGATACGGAACCCCACCAATGATTATCCTGGTTGGCATACCTGCAGTATGAGAGTCTATGGTATAGATCGTTTTGCCAAGAATCATTCTGCTACCCCCGCATGGCATATTTCAAAGTACTGGATACCCTCCAGTTACCATATATTCAAGGTATCCTTAAAGAGATAGTTGTCAAGATCTTTTGTATCGTCCGCTCCATGCTCGGGACCTCTACCCCTTATAATCAAACACGAAATAACACTCTAAAACCCTGCCTTTGATCCAGTCGCTTGAGGCCAGCATTTTTGGCGCTTTCCAAGGCTCGGGTATATT
>JADFWK010000052.1 GCA_015223015.1 Pseudomonadota bacterium | reverse complement strand
TTCGGCTTAGAACTCCCAGATTTTATAGCATCAATAATGGTTACTGTTTCCCTAGCAGCCTTGACATTGTGGACCCTTACGATATCTGCTCCATTCATCACAGCAGCAGCAATAGTGGCCATAGTACCAGTTTCCCGAGATTCCGCTGGAAGACCAAGAACGTGGCCTACAAAGGCCTTATTTGAGGTACCCACCAGAACTGGTTGTCCAAGAGAAGAGAACGTATGAAATTCTTTTATTATCTTGAGATTATCATCAAAAGATTTGCCAAAACCAATACCTGGATCAATGATGATGAGCTCTCTCTTGATGCCAATCCCAGACGCCTGCTCTATAGCTCTGCTCAAGAATCCTGCTATCTCTCCAAGAAGATCCTTATAGGTTGGCTTTATCTGCATATCCTTAGGCGTTCCCTTCATGTGCATCAACACAATGGGCACACCTGCCTCTGCAACAAGAGGACCCATAGCAGGATCAAACCTCAGAGCACTTACATCGTTCACCATGGTAGCGCCTGCCTCGAGGGCCTCTCTCGCTACCTCGCTTTTATAGGTGTCTATGCTTATGGGCACTTCGACTTCACGGCTGAGGGCCTTGATGACAGGTATTACCCTCCCGAGCTCTTGATCGAGGGGGAGGGGATCAGAAGAAGGTCTTGTTGATTCACCCCCGACATCAATGATATCAGCACCCTCCACGGCCATGCTTAAACCACTCTTTACAGCGTCATTTAAGCGGAAATGGATACCTCCATCAAAAAAAGAGTCAGGCGTAACATTCAGTATGCCCATGATAGAGGTTTTTGAGTCAAGATCGAGATGATGTCCTAACCAGTTTAGGATTTTGGGTTTTTCTACCTGGCGAGTCACTTTTCTTTTTCGCAGTTGGCTTTCTTGATTGTCTCTTTTTTCTCTTATTGCCCATTATTTCTTCTATCTCACGCCCGTTTAAGGTCTCTCTTTCCAAGAGGGCTTTAGCGAGTTTGTTAAGGGTATCAACATTATCACTGATCATCTTATGGGTCTTTTGGTAGTTCTCGGTTATAAGACTATTGACCTCCTGATCGATCTTTCGGGCTGTCTCTTCACTATAATCTCTATGTTGGGCAATCTCACGTCCCAGGAATATCTCTTCCTCTTTTTTGCCGAAACTCAACGGGCCAAGTTTCTCACTCATACCGTACTCGCAGACCATCTTTCTTGCTATTTCCGTGGCCCTCTCTATGTCATTGCTTGCACCAGTCGTCTGAGTATGTAAGGCAATTTCCTCAGATATCCTTCCTCCCATTAGCACGCAAATGTTAGTGATGAGGTAATCCTTGGTATAGGTGTGCTTATCATCCAAAGGGAGCTGCTGTGTCAATCCGAGGGACCTGCCTCTAGGAATAATGGTCACCTTATGTATCGGATCGGCATTGGGAAAAAGTTTGGCTACCAAAGTGTGCCCTGCTTCATGAAATGCAGTAGTTTTCTTCTCTTCATCGCTTATGATCATGCTCTTTCTTTCGGTACCCATGAGAACCTTATCTTTTGCATCTTCCAGGTCTGACATATCAATTTTGTCTTTATTTCTCCTGGCTGCAAGCAAGGCTGCCTCATTGGTCATATTCTCGATGTCTGCTCCGGTAAAGCCAGGTGTCCCCCTGGCAATTACAGAAAGATCAATATCGTCCGCCATCCTGGTTTTTTGGGTGTGGACTCTGAGTATAGCCTCCCGTCCCTTCACATCGGGAAACGGGACAACCACCTGCCGGTCAAACCTCCCCGGTCGCAATAATGCTGGGTCCAGCACATCCGGCCGGTTGGTGGCTGAAATAAGAATGACCCCTTCATTGGATTCGAATCCATCCATTTCCACCAAGAGCTGATTCAACGTCTGTTCTCGTTCATCGTGACCCCCTCCTAATCCAGCTCCCCTGTGTCGGCCAACAGCATCGATCTCGTCTAAAAAGATAATACAAGGGGCGTTCTTCTTTCCCTGGGCAAAGAGATCTCTCACCCTTGAGGCGCCAACACCAACGAACATTTCCACAAAATCAGAGCCGCTAATGCTAAGGAAGGGAACCGCTGCCTCTCCTGCGATAGCCCTGGCCAAGAGAGTTTTACCCGTTCCAGGAGCACCTACCAGAAGTACACCCTTGGGGATTCTCCCTCCGAGGCGGGTGAATTTCTTTGGGTCTCTGAGAAATTCTATGATTTCTTGAAGCTCTTCTTTGGCTTCATCGATGCCGGCCACATCCTCAAAGGTCACCTTATTTCCATCATCACTAACGAGTCGGGCGCGGCTTTTACCAAATGAAAGTGCCTTGCCGCCTCCTGCCTGCATCTGACGCATAAAAAAGATCCACACCCCTATCAAAAGAATCATAGGGAACCAGGATACGAGGACTGTCATGTACCACGGTGACGCTTCACCTGGTTTGGCAGTTATTTCTATCTCCTTATCGCGTAAGATCTTTATGAGTTCAAGATCCTTGGGTGCAAAGGTTCTAAAAGGTCGGCCTTGATTTGTGGAACCAGAAATTTTGTCGCCCTGAATAGTTATTCGAACAACCTCTCCTCGTTCTACCATATTCAGAAATTCGCTATAACTTAACTGTCCCGTCTGGGTAGTCTCCTTTTTGAAGATCTGGAAGAGTAAGATCAACATCAGGCTGATGACCAGCCAAAGGGTTAAGTTTTTTGAAAATGCGTTCAACTATTTTTCTCCTTTGCCTAAATTGATTAACATTAGCGGAATTATGAAAAATGCCTATTTGAAATATAAACACATACCATAATTTATTCAACTCTACATCTTAAAATTTTTTTTGTGTCCTGGGTAACCCTGTATCTCTGATCAATCTGAATGCCGCACACCCACACTATGTCATCACGACTTTTGAGAACAGGAACCTTCTTTCTTTGATCAGATGGAATCTTATTGTCAATAAAGACATCTTTCACCTTTCTAAAACCATCAAGCCCGAGGGGCATAAACTTGTCCCCTGCTCGAAAGTTTCTTATTAGGAGAGGCCATTCGATTCTGTCAAGGTCAACGAATGCCTCTTGAGGCGAAGGAGAATACCGCAAGAAAGCCTTTGTTGGCTGTTCCTCTAATAGAATTGTTTGATTGATTTCATGAAGGTGAAATCTCCCCATCTGTTTTATATAGTAGGCATAATCGCCGGTTTCCACTTCAGTCCCTAAAGAAAATCTGAGCCTTTCATATATCTTTGCTACTATGAGCTTTTCAGGGAGATTTGTTTTGAGTTGGGGTTTCACATTATTGGCAAGATCCATGATTGCCTTGATATGTCCGATATCTATCCTCCGAAGATTTCCCTTAATCTGTTTTATTGCCTGCCGGATAACGCGATACTGAATCGGGAAGGGTAGATCTTGAAGGCTGGCAATGGATAGGTCTATTACATTTTTCGAGGAATCAAGTGTCACCCTCTCGAAACCCTTGCGTGCCTCTTCTTCCATAAATTGGTTTTCCTCTCTACAGAGAGAGGCAAGTTCACCCAGATGTTGGATAAGCCGGGGTTGGTAGCCTAGGAGAACTGGTATCAGTTCTAAGCGCATCTTGTTTCTGAGATACCTTTTTTCAAGATTTGAGCTGTCTACCATAAAAGGTATGTCCTGTTGCTTCAGGTATGCATGGATTTCATCCCTCGTTACCTGAATCAGGGGCCTTACAAACCGATCTTCGCGAACGGGAGGTATTCCTGATAATCCGGCTGAGCCACTTCCTCTCAAAAGGTGCATAAGTACTGTTTCGGCCTGATCATTCATGTTGTGACCGAGGGCCACCTTTTGGGCGTTATGCTCTGCAAGAGCTTTTTCAAAAAACTGATACCTGATTCCTCGAGCTTTTTCCTCAAGAGAGGTCCCTGGTGCTTTGGCCATATTGCTGGCCTTTTCATAAGCAAGGGCGAGATTGAGCCTGTTCGCCAAGTTGGAAACAAATTGGGTTTCTTTTTCATCTTCGTGGGGTCTTAGCCCGTGGTCCAGATGGGCAACAATGAGGCTGATCTTCAGCTCATCTCGAAGTTTAAAAAGGATTTTCAAGAGGCAGACAGAATCTGGCCCTCCAGACACAGCTGTAACAATCCTCTCTCCGCTGTCAATCATTCCATGCTCGAGGATGGTCAAGAGAACCTTTTTTTCTGTAGGATGTAAGTTCAATTTGAAAGTTACCTGTTAGTGACATGACCTTAATAATTTGTTCATTCTCACAGAACAAGGCCAGCAATCAAGTCACAGCCTCACAGTTTATTGCGCACTCGTAGAATACCTTATTTCCAAGCTCTAGGGTACAAAATAAAGATTTCCTATAAACGAATTTGGAACTTTAATCAATTCCTTAATTATTCCCTAATTATGTTGACCCCTCATATTCGTTCTATTAAAATAACACTAGGTTAATCTGGAGGTTTGTCACTGGTGGGAAAGGACACTACTACGAGGGCCAAGGTTTTGAACGACGTTAAACAGCGTCTTCGTCTTTTGGAGGGAGAAAGACTTTCTCCATATGCGACCCTCAGCAGTCAGGCTATTCGCCGAAGAGAGGAACCTGAGATCACAGACGGCCACAGGGAAAATTTTTCTATCGATGGCGATCGGATTCTTCACTCTCTCGCCTATACCAGGTACATAGATAAGACCCAAGTGTTCTACCTTATTAGAAATGATCACATTACCCACCGCGTTCTTCATGTGCAGTTGGTTTCTAAGATTGGCCGGACAATCGGCCATCTGCTCAGGCTTAATGAGGATCTCATTGAGGCCATTGCCCTCGGTCATGACCTCGGTCATGCGCCTTTTGGGCATGATGGTGAGAAGTTTTTGTCAAATTTGTCTCATGAATATGGCCTCGATAATTTCTTACACAATGTTCAAGGCATACGCTTTCTGGAGATAATAGAAAGAAAAGGACGCGGTTGGAACCTTTCCCTTCAGGTTTTGGATGGGATGCTCAGTCATAATGGGGAGGTTCATAATCCCGATTTATACCCTGATAGGGATAAGGACTTCGCCCGATTGGAAAAAGAAATCCAAAAACTAACAGAGGATCCAGAATTTCCCGTCTTGCCTATGACATTAGAGGGATGCGTTGTGAGGATGGCAGACACCATTAGCTATGTTGGCAGAGATATTGAGGATGCAATAAGGCTTGGATTGATAACACGGAAGGATATTCCGGCAGATTGCTCCAGCAGATTGGGGGAAACAAACGGAACGATTGTGTACAACCTGGTTGAGGATCTGATCTCTGAGAGTCTGGAAAAACCCTATGTTACCTTTAGCCGTGAGGTAGCAGATGCCCTAAAGAAGCTTAAGGATTTCAATCAGGAGTATATATATACACACCCGAGGGCGAAGAATCAAACGCACAAGTTACGATTGATGTTTGGATTGCTCTTTGAAAAGTATTACCAGGACCTACAATCTGGACAGGATAATTCAGTTGTTTTTAGAGAGTTTTTAGATGGGATGTCTCCTGAATATCGGGATAATACTCCTCCTGCCATGATTGCTCGCGATTTTATCGCTGGAATGACCGATGACTATTTTTTGCGCCAGTGTCAAGAGAACTTCATGCCCCAGATTCTCTCAGATCGTTATTAACCTTTAGACATTTCACTTATGCTCTCTGTATTAAAGGTGTCTAAAAACCAATGGATAGCTACACTGTAGCTAGTAGAGAGCTAAATTATAACCATCTGTAACTATTATTGTTTTCACATATTTTTTTCAGAGAAAGTAGTTGACAAATGGCAAATAAATAGGTAAAGCCCACATCCAAACGGTGATAATATAAAAACCTACTTGGCCCGGTAAAAATGCGACTGCTAACCTGCCTAGACGACAAGTCTTTCTCCCTCTTTTTGAATAAGAAGTTTGCAGAGAATTTATCAAAGCCTCTCATGTGAACAACACAGAGAGGCTTTTTTATTAGTGCTTTATATTTCATAGATACCCAAACCTTAAAGGCTCAATGCGGAAGCTTGAAAGGGAGGCACAAACCCATCTGCGATCTCTTTCTCTTTCAACTCACGAATCCTTTCAAATTCAGGAAGATTAATGTGGAGGCTTAAGAGACATGAATAACGGAGGCGAAGTGAACGAAGGGGATGTTATTCTGAAACTTGAGAATATACAAATGGCCTTTGGAAAGGTGCAGGCCTTGAACGGTGTTGATTTAGAGGTGAGAAAGGGCGAAATACACTCCATTATTGGGCCAAATGGTGCCGGTAAAACAGTGATGATGAACTGCATTAATGGTCTTTATCACCCCCAGAAGGGAAATATTTACTATAAAGGAGATAGGATTAACCGTCTCTCTCCTCATAAGAGGGCTGAGCGGGGAATTGGCCGAACCTTCCAAAAGCTAGAGTTGTATGGAGGGATGACTGTGCTTGATAATATCAGGATGGGTTCCCATATCCATCTCAAATCTGGCATCCTGAGCGGGTCTGTTTATGCAGGTAAGGCAAAAAAAGAGGAGATAGAAGACCGGGAATTTATTGAGGAGGAGATTATCGATCTACTAGAGATTGAGAGTATCCGGGATCAGGTGGCCCATATGCTTCCTTATGGACTGCAGAAAAGAGTTGAGCTTGGGAGGGCACTGGCGCTCAGGCCAGAGGTGATACTTTTGGATGAACCCATGGCAGGGTTGAACTTAGAAGAAGTGGAGGACATGGCCAGGTTTATTCTGGACATCAATGAAGAGAAACTTTGGAAGGTCACCTGTGTATTAGTCGAACACGATATGGGGGTGGTAATGGA
The DNA here is from genome assembly GCA_015223015.1 of Pseudomonadota bacterium. Lineage (GTDB taxonomy): Bacteria > Desulfobacterota > DSM-4660 > Desulfatiglandales > B25-G16 > JADFWK01. Next base: position 1,354 of record JADFWK010000052.1, on the reverse strand, counting down.
TATTTCCCACAGGGTTCTTGTGCTTGATTTCGGTAATATGATTACTGATGGACTCCCGGAGGAGGTTGGCAAGAACCCCCAGGTTGTCAGGGCATATTTGGGTGAAGAAGACCTTTATACAACGAGGAGGTGAAATGGGTGAGGCAGAGATAGAGATAACAAAGGATTTAACTATTCCTCAGCTATTTTGTAGGCAATGCAAAAGATATGGAAGCGGGAAGGTTGCCATGAGAGAGAAGGAGTTTGGGATATGGCGGCCTTTCACCTGGCAGGACTATTTTGATAACGTAAAGTATCTCTGTCTTGGGATGGTCGGCCTCGGTTTAGAGAGGGGAGACAAGGTGGCCATGATTGGTGATAATCGGCCAGAAGGGGTCTGGGCAGAGATGGCTGCTATGTGCGCTGGAGCCATACCGGTCTGGCTCTTTCAGGATTGTATGATGGATGAGGTCAAATATATCGTAGATCACTCAGACAGCAGATTTTTTTTAGGAGAGACACAGGAGGAGGTCGATAAGGCCCTGGCCATTATGCCTGATTGCCCGAAATTAGAATACATAATATGGGATGACCCCAAGGGGATGAGGCGCTACCATCAGGAATTTCTAAAGAGCATAATAAAGACCCAGGAGCTTGGCAGGGAGCTTGATAAGAAGGAACCGGAACTCTTTGAAAAAATGATAAACGAAGGCAAGGGAGAGGATATTTGTCTCCTCTTTTATACATCTGGCACGACTGCTCTTCCCAAAGGCGCCCTGTTAACCCACTACAATATGCTGAGCATGGGTAAAAACCTCATGGCAGTTGATCCATGTTATGACACCGATGACTTTGTGTCCTATCTTCCCTTTGCATGGATCGGGGAACAGATGATGTCCGTATCCTGCGGTCTACAGATTGGCTATACTCTTAATTTCCCGGAGGAACCGGAAACAGCCCAGCACAATATTCGAGAGATTGGGCCTCATGTAATGTTTGCTGCCCCAAGGCTTTATGAGGGCTTGACCCGTCAGGTTCAGGTAAAATATCTGGATTCTACCTGGATAAAGAGAAAGGCCTATGAAGTAGCTACAAAGATAGGGTATCACGTGGCCGATCTAAAGTTTGAAAAGAAGCCTATTCCATGGTACTGGAAAGCCCTGAATTATTTTGCTTACGTGACTATGCAGAAGAAGCTCAAGGACCACCTTGGAATGTCTCGACTTCGGTATTGTTATACGGGCGGCGCTGCAATGGGTCCCGAGCATTTTCGCTTTTTTCATGCCCTGGGTGTAAACCTAAAACAAATATATGGGCAGACAGAGGTAGCTGGAATATCCGTTACACACAGGGATGGGGATATAAAATTTGACAC
>JADFWK010000051.1 GCA_015223015.1 Pseudomonadota bacterium | reverse complement strand
TTAATAAGTTTGGATATTGGGGGTATGTCAGAGTAATTATCGATGGTAGAGGCCTGAACTTTTGTGATGAATGCACCTATTTTTTAAAGAACATGTATGGTTATAGAAGTCAATCTGCTAAATTGTTGGAACACTGACTAGAGGCAACAGCCTGTTAAGACCTAGTGTAAAATAAGCACCCTTCCAGCCGCTGGCCCGGCATATTGTATTCTATGGCCTCACACCAAAATTAGCGGTTAATTTGCCTATACCTTAAAATATTTTACAGACTCCCTTTGCTAATCAAAACACTAGCCGGTTTTTCCCCGTTATTTTTGACCGCATATTGTTACCCGGCAGTAGACACAGAGTAGGGTGTTTGAAAAATTATGCTTCGAACAAGGTCCACTTGACACACGGTCGACTCTATCCTATATTGCCCTTTCTGAAAAGGAAGTTTTTCTGGCTAACATGTAAATCGATATGCGTCACAACTCTGCCAAGACCAGGAGAATTGTACGCATAAAATTGGTCCAAGGGAACTAAATCAATGGCAATAGCTTTCGGGTTGCAACGATTCCTTCACGATATTAGGTACCATCGGGAACGCTTCCGCCAATTCATTGGTATCTCCTTTGTAATCCTGGTCAGTGTTGCAGGTGAACCAAAGGAGCTGTTGTTTTTTCCTGGTGGAGTGCTGGTTTTCCTGGGTATTGCAGTGCGACTGTGGGCCTCAGGACATATTAGAAAGAACAAGGCCCTTGCCACCGATGGGCCTTATGCCTATGTCAGGCATCCTACCTATGTGGGCAATGTCACGTTGGGATTTGGTTTTGCGCTTGCCTCCGGCTTATGGTGGAGCCTCCCCTTGTTTATATTTATCTTGTTTGCTTTTTATCCTCATGCCATCCACCAAGAAGATGAAAATCTTCATCGCATGTTTAAAGAGGACTGGGAGCAATGGCGCAAAAGAACACGGGCGCTCATTCCACGCCTTACCCCCTATCGGCCTGGACAAAGGGGAAGGTGGTCATTCATGCAAAGCTTGCGGCATAACGGCGAGCCCATTATTGCCCTGTTTCTCCTGTTTTGGCTGTACTTCCTTTCCTTGGGTCTACATTGAACCCCCCAGTGGAACCGATGTTGAGAGATATAGATAACCTTACTGAAAGAGAGCTCGTTCAGTGGGTCAGGGGGAGCATTAAAACCAGATCGAACATTTTTCGACGCGGTTATCAGGGTTATGTGTATCTGTATGAAGACAAAGATCGGCGTCTAATCATTAAGGCTCCTATGGGGTGGGGACTAGGCAGACTCCTCCGCCGGGCCATGTTGCGCAATGAGTACAGGGTTTACTCTAGACTATCTGGAGTAGCTGGCGTACCCCGTTGTTACGGCCTTGTCGATGGGTGCTACCTAGTACTCGAATTCATCGACGGGGTGCCAGTCCGGAGTGCTCGGATTACCGATCGTGACGTGTTTTTCAAGGCCCTCTTGAACTTGATCAAAGAGCTGCACAAGGCTGGTGTTGCACATACTGACCTCAAGAAAAAGGACAATCTTCTAGTCGTAGAAGGACACACGCCTTGCGTTATCGATTTTGGTGTGGCTGTCATCAGGAAATCGGGTTTTGCGCCTCTAAATCGCTATCTCTATAACCTTTCAAGTAAATTTGATTTCAACGCCTGGGTAAAGTTGAAATATGACGGCAAGTATGAAGATATGGTCGACGAAGACAGGAAGTACTTCAACAGAACAGTCGTTGAGAAGGTATCGCGCTGGATTAAGGACACTTACCTGAGCATTAAGGAAGGTCTTAGGGGCGAGAGATAGAAATACCAATCCTCGGACCCTGCAAAAGGCTGTCAGGCACTATGGAGCATTAGTGCTGAAATTGGATATTATAGAGGTCTCTATATCTACCATTTCTTGCCATGAGTTCGTTATGTGTTCCTGACTCAAGAATGGCACCATGCTCAAGCACATAGATTCGATCGGCCCTTTTGATGGTATTCAGCCGGTGAGAAACAATAAAGATAGTCCTTTGACCAAGGAGGTTCTCAATGGCCTCCTGGACAAGATGTTCGCTTTCTGGATCGAGGGCTGAGGCTGGCTCATCCAAAATCAGAATAGCTGGGTCTTTAAGAAGAGCCCGGGCTATGGCAATTCGCTGTCTCTGTCCACCAGAGAGCAGTGTTCCTCTATCACCAACAACTGTCTCATATCCATGAGGAAAGGCCATGACAAAATTATGAGCTTGTGCAACGATAGCTGCATTCTGAATCTGTTCCAGTGTAGAGTGACCTCCATCATAATTGATATTACTCGCTATCGTATCGTGAAAAAGGAGGCTCTCTTGGCTTACAATGGCAATCTGACCTCTTAGGGACTCCAGCGTTACATCTCTGATATCCGTCCCATCTATACGTATCGACCCCGAGGATACGTCGTAGAAACGGGGAATGAGATCCAAGAGGGTACTCTTGCCTGCACCGGTGGAACCGACGAAGGCCACCATCTCCCCTACCTTAACGTTAAAGGAGACATCACTCAAGACTGATTCCCCAGGTTTGTAACAGAAATCCACATGAAGAAACTCCACCGCATTTTGTAATCTCGGCATGTTCTGGGCTTCAGGTCTATCTCGTATATCTGGGATGGTGCGCATTATGTCGAAGACCCTTCTGGTCGCACCCTGAAGGGTCTTCAAATTTACATTTATTCTGGCCAACTCTTTGACAGGGGCGTAGGCTTTGGCGAATGCATAAAGCATGGCCACCAGTTCTCCTAAGGTATGATCGAAATAGATCTTTCCGATTATGAAGATGCCGGGGATGACAAGGAATACCGTTGAATCCATCATGGGCCCAATACCGAGCTGCCACCTGTTCCAGTGCATAACCTTATTGTAGAGGTTGTTGGCATGCTTTGTAAACATACCGGATTCATATTCTCCCCTGCAGAATCCCTTGATCACCTTGAGTAACAAGATAATTTCCTGGTAGCTTGATGTTACCTCGGCTGTGGCGTCCTGGACCCTGGTAGAGTGTTTTTTGACCTTACGGCCAAAAAGCCTGACCAGCACGACAATGATGGGCGTAATAGTGAAAATCAACAGGGTGAGTTTGAAATTCATCAAAAGCAGATACCCAACGAACACCAAGAGTGTTAAGGGTTGCTGCACGAGGCCAATAGTAATATTGCTTATAAACCCCTGCATTACGGTCAGGTCTGCTGTAGCCCTCGCAAGAAGCTCGCCACTCTTGCGTTTGTGATAAAATGTTAATGGAAGGGAGATAAACTTATTGGCCAGATCAATCCGCAGTGTTCTAATGGCCCTGTTTGAGAAGGCTGCTCCGGCAAGTTCACTGAAGTAAATGGTAATCGATTTAAAGAGCACCGAAAGGAATGCAATACCACCAAGAAGTATGAGCAAGTGATTGGGGGTAATCCCTGCTATTAGGGTCAGATCCGTTTTTTTGATTGAGAAGGGAAAGCTGAGTTGTAACCAGGGAATCGTCCATTCGACAGGCTCACTTGCGGTTTTCATTCCGTCATCAACGAGCGGTTGAAGCAGGTACGCAGGTACGACGACAAACAGGGCTGATAGAGCACCCAGGACAACTGCTACCACTAGCAGGACAGGGTACCCCCTAATATAGTGAGCAATATCATGACCAAAAATCTTGTCAAACATGAAACTAAACCGCATCAATGAGTCGAGAGATCACGATCCGTTGAACCTCACTGGTTCCTTCGCCAATTTCCAGGAGCTTGTGATCCCGATAGAATCTCTCAATATCGTATTCTTTCATCAAGCCGTAGCCGCCGTGGAGTTGGACAGCATGGTCAACACACATACCCATGACCTCAGAGCAATATAATTTGGCCATGGCAGCATGTTTTGCAAATGGCTTTTCATTATCTCTCAACCAGCAAGCCTTATACAGGAGCAGTCTCGCACACTCTATCTCTGTGGCCATATCGGCCAGTTTAAAGGCATTCACCTGAAATGTTGATATTGGCCTGCCAAACTGAACTCTCTCCTTGGAATATTTCATGCCCATTTCAAAGGCACCCTGTGCCCCCCCTAAACCCATGGCAGCTATGGAAAGCCTTCCCCCATCCAGGGTTCCGAGCATCTGATGAAAACCATCCCCGATAGGGCCCAGAAGATTTTCTTTTGGTACCCTGCAGTCATCGAAATAGAGCTCACTGGTATTGGATGCCCGCCACATCAGCTTGCCATGCATCTCCCTGGCCTCAAAGCCAGGGGTTCCTTTCTCCACTACGATACAGGTTAGTTCTGGCTTGCCATCTTTTCGTGTCCCTGTTTTGCACAGTGATACCGTACCAGCAGTGATATCGGTTGCCCCATTGGTAATAAAGATTTTGCTTCCATTTATTACCCATTCGTCTCCGTCAAGAACAGCAGTTGTTTGTGTATTTCCAGCATCGGATCCGGCATTTGGCTCAGTCAGGCCAAAGGCCCAAAGGGTCTCGCCCCTGCATGCCTCTGGGAGGTATTTCCTTTTTTGTTCCTCATTTCCGTAATAATAGAGAGGCCCAGTACCCAGAGAATTACCAGCAGCAATGGTGGCAGCATGGGACCCGTCAACCCGAGCAATTTCTTCGGTAGCAATGATGTAGGAGACATAATCCATTCCTTGGCCTTCGTATTCTTCAGATACGAACATACCAAAAAGGCCCAGCCCAGCCATGGCCCGCATAGTATCATAGGAGAATTCTTCTTTCTCATCCAGTTCCCTGGCTACGGGCTTTATCTCTTTTTCAGAAAAATCCCGTACAGATTTCCTCAATATCTCATGTTCCATTGATAATGAAAAATCCATATTTTCCCCTCTGCTTTTACATTATCTGTGAATAGTGACTGACAGAAGTCTTCTCGGAAGAATACTGAAGCCCTAAACATCAGTCAAGGCAAAACTTCTTTGCCATTTGTCACTCTTTCCTTAATCTTGCTATAAATAACCTGAGGAGATTTCACATCACAAACGACCGTAACATCTGGCCCCAGGGGAGTCCACTGAAAGGGGTTGCTGTTTTTAAAAAGGGCTATGGTTGATGTTCCAAGCAGTCCTGCCAAATGAGTTATGCCGCTGTCGTGCCCAATGTAGAGGGAGGCATCTTTGAGCAAGGATAGGAGTATGTGGTGATCAGGAGATATGACCATCTCTACTGCTACCCCAATGAGCTCTTTGGCAAACAGTTCATGCCATTCCTCCTCTGCCGGTCCTAAAAGCAAGACCCTCCTTTGAAATATTCCGAGATCTTTGTTTTTTATCAGCTCAATCCAAAACTGAGGGGGGCAATTCTTTTTTTTGCTTCCTGAACCTGGATGGAACACAATCATGCCTTGCGATCGGGGTGTTTTGTTCTTTTCAAACAAGCTTTTTTTTCGGGCCTCTTCAATTGCCGCCTCCGGATTAACAGGCAATCCAGCCTCTTTGAGGCATGATGCCAAATATACAGCAACATGGATGTGTTCTTGCTTTGGTGGAAAGGGTGGATAGGTAAATACCGGGATATTTTTTAGACAGGCCTCTAATCGTTTTGTTACTTCCCGTGAAGGGTCACTGAGAAAGGAGATTACCGTGTCTACCTCAGGGAGGGGGAGGTCCTCACAATTTGGTTCTTCTGAAAATAGGGTGTGCCAACCCCCTTTTTCGTAATCAAGGCAGTTCGTTACAAAAGGTTTCAGAAAATCAATCCCCGGTTTTCTCCCCAACAGAGTTACCGCTACCCTTCCAGCTATGTGATGAAGGGCTGGAGTTAGTAAGAGGGTGTCGCCCAGGGCACTCGGTCGAATAATTAAGGCTCTCAGAGTATCTTTCCCCATCTCTTGAAGGAATTTCATTACGACGCCCAATCTCGTTCACAAAAAACTTTTTGCGAGTTTGTCAACATTTGTGGAAATGTTTACAATTAAAATGTCCCTATCCAAAGTGCGATGGCGAGATCTTTGTTTTTATTGGTAATGCTCTGGTTCTTTGGCTCTGCAAGGTAATGAACCGTGTCTCCCTCTGCCAGATCAATTGTATGTTCACCGTGAGCAAGTTCTAACGAGCCTTTGAGTAGGCATAGTACCTCCTGCCCGTTCTTGATGTTTTTCCGCACCGGAATCAGTTTTCCTGGTTCAATAACCAGGATAGCACTGTCAATAACCTTTCTATTCTCTGGAGGAAAGAAACGCCGGGTTATAAACCCTGTGTGCGGGAGATCGATATCGCCCCACTCGGACTTGCGTATCAAAACCAGTCTTTTTTGGTCGCTTGCCTGGTTAAGAAGATCGCCGGCCTTAACTCCAATTGCATTGCATATTTTAGAAAGCGTATCCACAGAGGGTGAATTTACATCATTCTCAACTTGGCTCAGGAAGCCCTCAGAGATTCCTGCTTTTTCTGCTACTGTCTTCAAGGTGAGTCTCTTTTCTTTACGATATCTGCGAATCAATGAACCTAGATTCATGGAGGAAGCCTCCTATTCAGGGATTAAAATAATGCTACTCAGAGAATAAATGATTTAATAAAAATTTGACATTAATTAATATTTAGTATATAGAAATATTAACTAACTTGTCAAATTCCTTGAATCGATATTCAATCATTTTTTTTGGATAGCAACACTCGGTAGAAATCGGGAGACTTGTTTCTGGGTTAGCTCTCCCGCAGGTGTCTAGAACCTTTTCGGCGCATTTTATGGCTCAAATGGGGTTTATGGCGAGCGAAATGCAGAGTAGGGAGGAACATTTTAAAAAATCGGCAAATCCCCAATTCCGGTTGAAAGGAGGTTTCTTATGAAAGGGCCAATACGGTTGGTAAGATCCGGTACTATCTCGGAATATCAAAACATGGGACCAATTTATGAATGGTCGGAGGGCAAGGCATATCTCATGATTGACCGGGTCAGCTTTGAGGGAACGGTGGGCATTGTTCTATGCTATTATAATCCACCGGTTCATCAGGTAGGTAACCCGGGGTTGGATGCCTATTTAGAGGGCTTGAATATGGTTTTTGAGCAAAGGGATAATCTTGGATTTCTTATCCTTAGTGGGGCCAATGATCCAGTCCATGCTGGTGGCGATCTTAAGGAAAGCCTTACCAGACTGGATAAGACCCTCGAGATGAAAAGGGAAAAGGAGGCGAGTGGGGCTTCAGAAGAGGAGATAGACCAACTCTTTGACTGGGCAGATGACAGGTTAAGAAAAGGGATTGCCTTGCATGGGCTTATTAGAAAAATCGCCGGCCATTTGAGGGTAGTTGCCGTGTGCGGAGGGGGGACACGGTTTGGCGGTTCAGCAGAGATTCCTTTGATGGCCGATGTGTTAGTGGGGGATTCCCGGAGCGGTATGTGTTTTAGTGAGGCCACTATTGGTCTGCTTCCCGGTTGGTCAGGAATAGCCAGAACATTGATCAAGGCTGGCATTACCAATGCAGAATATATGGCCATGACAGCAAAGGAGGTCAAGGCCACGCAGTTAAATGAGATCGGAACCTATAATATAGTTGTGGATATACCTTTCTCCTTTCCAAAGAGGCAGAAAACAGATGATCCAGAGGCTGATAAGGCACGGTATCAGGAAGAGTTAGAGGCCCATAATGAGAGGAGTGGGCTCCTTTTGCTTCCGAAGGCACTGGAACTTGCAGTGTGCCCAGAAGGAGAGATCCCGAAGGTAGACGAAAAACAGAGAGGCACCCTGGCTACCAAAGAGGAGATCTCTCAGGAGATAGCCAGAAGAAAGAATCCGGAGAATTATTCTCATCTGTGGGGACAGCCGTTAAGAGAGGCAAAGGAGGAGATTGCCAAGGTTGGAAGACCTCTGGCACCACAGTCAATCGAGGCCTTGACCGGTCTCTTCGAGAGCTACGAGCCATCTAAGTTTATCGAACATGAATTTGTTGAAAGAGAGATGAAGGCGGATGCGAGACTTTACAGAGATCCACGATTCCGGGCAGGTCTGATAGGAACACTTGAGCAAAAGGTAACCGATTATAGGGGGTAGGTAAGGATGAGACATTATTTTGAAAAAATGACTCCCATAGGGAGAGAGCTTGGCGAAAGCGAGAGAGAACAGGGAGCAACCAATGCTGTTGAGATTGCAACGGTTCAGAAGGAGGTAGCCCAGGCCATAGAGAAAAGAAAAGAGACAGGTATCCCGATCGAAAGGGTCCACAAGCGTGGAGAAAAGACAGCCTGGGAAAGGATTGAGCTCTTAGTAGAGCCCGGCACCTTTTTACCATTAAATAGCCTGTATGATCCCGAGTTCAATCAGGAAGGAACAACCGGGGTTATTACTGGCCTGGGAAAGATATCAGGGAGATACGCCTCAATTATTGCCTCAGACAATAAGGTTCTGGCTGGGGCCTGGATCCCAGGGCAGCGGGAGCATGTGTTTCGGGCCCAGGATATTGCGGAACGATTGCATATTCCCCTCGTCTGGGTGCTTAACTGCAGTGGCGTAAAGCTCACGGAACAGGAAAAGGTATACGCTGGCAGGAGGTCTGGCGGAAGAACATTTTTTAGGCACGGTGAGCTAATCCAAAAAGGAATACCAGTAATTGTGGGTATGTACGGCACCAATCCAGCCGGTGGTGGATACCATGCAATCAGCCCGGCAATCATCTTCGCCCATGAGAAGTCAAATATGGCTGTAGGGGGAGGAGGCATTGTGAGTGGTATGTCTCCCAAGGGAGGATTTGATCTGGAGGGTGCAGAGACGATCATAGAGGCAACCAAAAAATTCAAGCAGGTGCCCCCTGGAGGGGTGAAAATCCACTATGACGAGACCGGCTTTATGCGGAAGGTATTCGATACCGAAGAAGGTGTTCTCGATGCTATAAGGGGCTGTATGGCAGGTATGCCTGCGTATGACCCTTCAAACTTCAGGGTAGCAGAACCTGCTGATCCGATTTATCCTGCAGATGATCTTGACTGCATTGTGCCCTTTAATCAAAAAAGGACCTATAGCATTGAACAGGTGCTGGCAAGGGTGTTTGATGGAAGTGAGCATATGGAATACAGGCCGGACTATGGCCCTGAAGTCTACTGTGGATTGGCCAAGATAGACGGTTTCCCGATTGGAGTTATCGCGAATCGGCAAGGATTTTTGGGCACGGGTTATCCCCAATATGCTGAGAATCAATATCTGGGTATCGGGGGTAAGCTTTACCGGGAAGGCCTTATTAAGATGAATGAGTTGGTTATGTTCTGCGGTAGGGACAGGATACCCATGATCTGGTTTCAAGATACCTCAGGTATTGATGTGGGGGATATCGCTGAGAAGGCAGAGCTCCTCGGCTTAGGACAGTCGCTCATTTACTCTATCGAGAGTTCAGAGGTTCCTATGATGTGCGTGGTGTTGCGAAAAGGGACAGCTGCGGCCCACTACATCATGGGAGGACCTCAGGCAAACAGAAACAATGCCTTTACCTTGGGTGTGCCTACCACGGAAATCTATGTTATGCATGGAGAAACTGCCGCAGCTGCTGCCTTTGCAAGGAGACTTGTTAAGGAAAAGGATGCAGGCGACCCTCTTGAGCCAGTGATTGATAAGATGAACGCACTGGCGCAACAGTACTATGATGAGTCAAGGCCAATCTATTGCGCAAAGACCGGTTTGGTGGATGAAATTGCGCCGATGACAGGGCTCAGGGATTATTTTGTTGGCTTTGCGAGAAGCTGTTACCAAAACCCACAGAGCATCTGCCCCCTTCATCAGATGCTCCTCCCCCGATCCATCAGGGGATAGGAAGGAGGAATAATATGAGCGAATATGATATTTTTAAACTCAATAAAAGGATGCCCAAAAAGGTCAAACTTGCTGATATCACCATCCGTGATGGCATCCAGCACGAGGAGGCGTGGATTCCCACCGAGGCCAAGATCTATTATCTCCAGGAGCTGGCCTTTGCCGGTGTAAAAAGAATGGAGGTCTGTAACCTGGGAAACCCCCGGGTCATGCCCCAGTTCAAAGACGCCGAACTAGTGCTCAAGGGAATCAGAGACGAGATCTTTGAGAAGCGACTCGCCAAGCGGAACCTTCCCAAAGAGGACATCGAGTGGACCGCGGTCACCATCAGAGAGCCCGGGGTAGACCGCGCCATCGAGCTCAGGGAGAAAGGTTATGGCCCCGATCGGGTCCTCATGATGGTCTCAACCGATGAAGAGCACCACTTTGCCAACTCAGGCACTACCCTTCCCAGCTACTGGAAGGAGGCAGAGCGGTGTATTAAGAAGTGCAAGGATGCTGGTATTAAGATGTGTGGTACGGTGAGTACCATCTGGGGAAGCCCTATCTCAGGACCGACCAAGTTACAAGATGCCATTGAGTTTACCAAACGCTGGCTTTCTATTGGTGCAGATGATATCGAGCACGCCGACCACGACGGCTCCGCCCCCCCTGATCAGGTCTACCGCTACTATGCCATGCTCCTAGATGAGATTCCCAACCCTGATCTTCACGTTGCCCACTTCCATGTATCCCGGGGCTGGGGGCTGGCCAATGTGCTGGCTGCCCTTCAGGCAGGTATTGAGATCTTTGAGGGCTGCCTGGGAGGTATTGGTGGACAGCCCACTAACTTCCTTGACCGGACCCCGGTGCCTGGTACCGGTACCTACTACTACAAAGACCCCAATGTAGTGGGCCTGGTGACCTTTGAGGATCTCTGTGTCATGCTCGATGAGATGGGCATTGATATCAATGGTATCGATATTGACCGGATTTTAGAGATCGGCACCTTGATGGAGAAGACCATCGGAAGACGCCTGCGCTCAGAGTCTATCCTCAATGGCAGAATCCCCAAGGAGCCCAGAGAGGAATTCAAGAGACCTAAGTTACATTCCGACAAGAAAAAATTTGGAGAGAAACCCGGTCAGCTCATCCCCGATGGCTGGCCGGAAAAGGCAGAAGTGCCGAAGGAGGTATTGACAAGAAAATAATTTCTATAAATGGGATGCAGACCCGCCCGACACCTGCCCGCCATCGGCTTCGCCCTCAGTCGAGGCGGACGGGTACACGCAGATGATATCTATCTTCAAATACTTTGATCTCAGTAATTTGTGTTAATCTGCCTGCCCTGTAAAATACAAAGCATATTTGATCGGGGTGTCCTGATATGAAAATGTTTTTCCGAAAATTGTAAACCTTTCCCTATGTGCTGACACACGCAGGCAGGTAATATCTTTTCATTCCATTTTTCTATCCACCCATAACCTATTCGCCGCACTCCATTCTCAAATCGCCTCATTTAAGAGCAAGAATCTCGGTATTTCGCAGACATCTCCGATCTCACAGATTATGTTGGGATAGGAGTACTGATTTGACAGATCAGGCGGAAATATGGCAGAGTTGGCAAGTGGTTAGATATGGTTCCCAATACTCCCTTTGCCTGGAGGCATTCGATGGCAGACAACATAGGGTGGTGGGGCCTGTATAATCCGCACCCTTTTTCGCAGATGAAGACGGAGTTGATCTGGGAGGGGAAGTATGACGAGTATGGCAACCGGGCGGACGGTGGACATTGCCGGTGTGCGATGCTCCTTCAAAAGATCGAGACGATTGGCTATCCCCACCACAGTGCTCAGGTGCGGGATTCGCTCTCTGACCTGGACAAATGCCCCAGCGCAATAGAAAAAAGAAAACCTATCTTTTATACATTACGGCATAATTTGATCGGAAAATACTACAGATGCCTCATCCCTGTATAAATGAAAAGTAAAGGGAAATAATTATGGTTAAAGAATCAAACTTTTCATCTTTTACTGTTCGTGATTTACCAAAAACGGAAAGACCAAGGGAAAGACTTATTAAGTTTGGGCCAGAGGCACTCTCTTCTCAAGAACTTCTAGCTCTTGTTATTGGGCGTGGAATTCGCAAAACAAGGAGGTGATACGGTGAAAAGTCTTTCGGAATGGCACCAGGGAACACAGGCTGAGAAGAGGCTTTTGGAAAGATGCCGTAATATTGTGCTTGCTATAGAACCCGGTGCGGAGGTAATTCTTTATGGTTCTCATGTTAGAGGAGAGGCGGGGCCGGATTCTGATTACGATATTTTTATTCTGGTTGATGGCTTGCTTACCAGAGAAATAGAGGACCGAATCAGTTTTGCTCTCTATGATTTGGAGTATGAAGTTGACGTTGTCTTGAGTGTGCACGTCTATGAAAAGAGCTTTTTTCAAAGCCCATTGGGAAAGGTCATGCCGCTTTTTATCAATGTGAGAGCTGAAGGGGTGCGTATATGAACGATGCTGAGATAACCCTGATTCGATACCGTATGGATCGATCAAAAGAGGCATTATCGGCAGCAGGATTGATGTATGAGAAAGGTCATTACAATGACGCTGTGAACAGGCTTTATTACTCTTGCTTCTATGCAGTAATAGCTCTTTTGGCAACCGAAGGGATACATCCCGGCAAACATACTGCGGCACGGGCTTTTTTGAATAAAAATTGGATAAAAACCGGTAAACTTTCAAAAGGAACGGGGCTTCTATACAACACTCTTTTTGATAGACGTGAAAAGGGGGACTATGGTGATTACTTTCGATTTAGTAGAGACGATGTGGAAAATTGGCTGAAGAGCGTTGAGAGGGCAATTGGCGAAATATTTCAAGCAATTGAAAAACAATTAGCCAGTTCTTAAACAAGCAAAACCATCAAAAAAGTAGCCCGATCCGATGGCACTCGGGTAGAATATAAGCAGTATTGGATATGAAGAAGCGAGTCGAAAGAGTGAACTCTAAGAAGTCACATTCTGATCATGATCACTAGGTAATACTAATAGGGCAGGGTGAACGATTATACAAATTCTATTATGTAGATAAGGGGCTACGAGACAGTTGAGAGAAAGGCCAGCACGCGGCGGCCAAGCCCTGGGTACCGGCGGTGAGCAACTGGGTGAACCTTGGTCAATGGTGTTTTCATGTTTGTCGGGAGCCTTCCTGTTTGATGAATGAAAGGAGCACAGAGTGTTCGATATTTACAATGAATTAAGAAAGCTCACCACAGGTCTTGAAAGGGATAGGATTGAATATGCCCTCTGCGGTGGTCTGGCCATGGCTGTGCATGGATATGTCCGTGCCACTGTAGATATTGATTTGTTGGTCCTATCAGAGCAGCTAGAGTCAGTTATTGAGGTCGCCCAAAGGCTGGGCTATGATCTGAAATCCAGTCCCATGGAATTTGCCGATGGCAAGGTGGTCATTTACAGGGTTACGAAAGCTTTTCCGGGTTCAGAGGATTATTTATCAGTTGATTTGGTACTTGTAACAGATGAAATTAGATCTGTTTGGGAAAGCAAGGAAAAGGTAAAGCTGACACATGGTATCTTAACAGTTGTTTCACGGCAGGGATTGATCGAACTCAAACAACTTCGGGGAAACAAACAGGATATGGCCGACATCGATCGACTCAAAGGAGAGAGCGATGAACCTTGATATGTCACCAAGGGCAATAACTGCAAGGTTGAAGTTGGTCTCGCAGATTACGCGTGCTTGCCTTTTCTTGCGGAATGCTAAGTTAGAAACGAAAAAAGAGGAATCACCTCCTTTACCTGATAAAATTACCCCTGAGAAAACCTACATGCCTTCCTCTGAAACAAGATGAAAGACCATATCTGGTTCCGGGAAAATAATTGCAAGCGATGAATACAAAGAAAAGAGAAAGATGAAAAGACCCTCTTGACCAACTTATCAAAGCTGCTACTGCCGAGATTTTGGGAAAGCTCATCAAAGAGCTTGCTTTGGCAAGACTGGAGATACTGCGAGAATGCTTTGAATTTCTCAAAAATCATATGACCTTGACCCCGGATCATATACACGTGTATGTGGAATCGGATGGAGGTTGTTACGTATCTTATCCGGGATTTTTTCATACGGAATCGCGAATCGGGAATTTAGAAACGAGATTGATGGGTAAATTGATTTTGAATGATTCAATTGGAGAAATATTTAGCTCTATGATATATTAAGGCAATTATAACAGTCAGATAGGATGAGGTTTTAATAATGTCATTAAATTCTGCAAAAACCAAATATGAACATGTGGTTTTGGACGAGAAAGGAGTTCCCATTATTGCAGGGACAAACACGAAGGTAATCGAGATTGTCCTGGATAAAACCGCCTACGGCTGGAGTCCGGAAGAACTGCACTTCCAGCATCCTTATCTTACGCTGGGTCAAATATACTCAGCATTGGCCTATTACTGGGATCATCAAGATGCACTTGATCGGGATATTGAGCGAAGGCTTGCATTTATAAATCAGACCCAGCAAACCACAGAACAAACGCCTCTAATTGCCCGCCTGAAATCCAAAGGATTGATCTGATTATGCTCGCCCTTTATATGGATCATCATGTCCCGCGAGCCATAAACGAGGGGCTTCGATTGCGTGGAATAGATGTCATTACAGCCTATGAGGATGGCGCTAGTGATATGGACGATTCGGCATTATTAGATAGAGCCGGTGAATTGGGTCGAGCCCTTTTCACTCAAGATGATGATCTCCTCGCCGAGGCAGTAAGGCGACAAAGAGAAGGCATTGCTTTTAGTGGAGTGGTTTATGGGCACCAACTGCGAATTTCCATCGGAACCTGCATCAATGATCTAGAGATAATTTCAAAGGCTGGCGAACCTGAAGATTTGACCAATAGGATACAATTCCTACCACTTTGATGATTAAAGTTTTTCCCTGTCTTAAACAGCTAAACATTTTGCTGATATCAAGTATACAGGAAATCATATATATGTTGATTTTCGACAAAGAAGATCACGTAAATAAACAACGGATTCAGCGTTTGCTGGGGAAATAGAGGATTAACGGAAACAAATGACTTTGATAAAGAAAGCAGACCATGACTTCATCTATTTGGGGGTATGATACAATGGACAAGTTTTCTGATTCAGGATATTGTTTTTAAGAAATGGCTTCAAAAAACACTATCACCATGAGGAAACAGACCCGAACTCAGATGGAGTATTGGATATGAAAAAGCGAGTTAAAAGTGTGAACTCTAAAAAGCCGCACCCCGAGCATGATCAATATTTGATACGAATACGGCGGGGTGAGCGATTGTACAAATTCTACTATTTTCGTCCTATAGCCGGGCGTCGTGAGCATTTTGAATATCGAATATTAGCAAAAGAAAAGACCAATGGGATGTTGGAAATGGTAAGTTATAATTTCAAGATCATAGGTGGTGTCCCACAGAAAAGTTCGATTACCAGAGTTCCTGATGTCTCAAAAGAACAATTAGAGGATATTGTTCAAAATGTTATGAGAAAAACGAATACCAGCCCTGATGAGTTTGAGGAATTGGACCTTTCCAGGTTTTCGACAATAGATGAACAAATTGAATTTCTAAAACAGGAGGACAGGGCAGATACAATGTATATTATGTAGATAAAGGGCTACGAAATTTTTCTTCCGCCTGGGTATTCACCAGACGATCCAGGAATATCTCCGGTATACGGAAATGCGGGAATAGGATGGAGATGAAATAGCGAAAGAAAAAAGGTTAAGTTCTTTCTCCTTTATCCTTTACGAGAGGAATCTTGCTGTATAATTCCTTTTGGACATTTTGAGCCAGGGAGAAGACCTTTTTTTCGTCAAGTCCAGTCTTGATTCCCAATGAATGAAAAGAGAGAACAAGTTTCTCGGTCGGTTGATTGCCAGGGGCTCCGGTGACACAACCGCCGGTTCCACCAAGGGATGAATCGAATCGTCTGATGCCTAAATCATAGACTATTTTGCTGTTAGCAATTGCCTGTTCCCCAGCCACATTATGCGGGTGGTAACCTAACCTATCTAAATTGCTTCCCTTTCTTCTATCGAGGATAGTTTCCAAAAGCTGCCTTGTTTGTTTCTCATTTGCTATTCCCTGGAGGTCCGAGAGGGTCACTGCATCAACACCACGGTCAATGAGGAGGTCTATGTAAGCATTTATTTCATCGATATCTGGTTTATAGAGAGCCCCATTTTCCGGGTCAACATATCCGAATGCAGCTGAGATGTAGCCAATAACCCTTACCCCTCGAGAAGAAGCATCTCTTAGAATTGTTTCATATTCCTCGATTGTTTCCTTTATGGGCCTGCCTAAGTTGGCCAGATTATGAGCTTCAACTGCGGAAAAGAATAGACCCATGGTATGGTTATATCCATCAGGGCCAAGACCGGCTGAGAGAAAACCCTTGTACCCGACTTCATTGGGAACGAGGGTAATGAGATTTACGCCATTGACCCTACCTAGTTTTTTTGCGATCTTTCTTATTACCTCTTTGCTCATGGCAGGGGCTACCTGCGGATTAATACATGAAAGGATTTCAATATTGGTAAAACCTGAATCAATAAGACTCAGGGCAATTTCTATCCTGATCTCGGGGGTAAAGATATGCAGGTAGTTCGATGGGATATTCTGGCCATACTCTCTTAGGGTAACGTCGGTAATAATTACTCTATCAACTCGGTCATCTGCCACTATTAGTCCTATCAATCAAGGGGCATAGATCACTACCTCTGGCAGTGCACAAAACAGTGACTAAAGTGCCTAAAATTCGAAGTGCCTAAAGTTTAAGCAGATCCATAACCTTAGCTCACTCTAGCTCACTTTAGACACTTTAAACTTAGGTCAATCCTATTTCTCTTTTTCAGGAAGAATTTCCGGGAGATTTTTAACTGCCTCCTTGCTCTCAGAGATGGCCTTACCCACCTTTTTCGACTCTTTAGATATCTTCTTCATCCACGTTTGGTAAAGATCTGGTGATATAAGTCTAGACATAGATTGATAGGAGACAATGACCAAATGGGCTGCCCTGGAGTGGGCTATGAGGGGGCTCTTGGAGGGCATGAAAAAGGTGAGGAGCACGATGAGAAGATAAGAGACAATAATTCCCTTAACCAGGGCAAGACCAATGCCAAGGCTTCTATCAAACCAACCAATAAAAAGCCTTTTAAAGAGGTGATGGAAGAGGATTCCAAGCAAACTAAAGAAAAAAAACACTAAGAAGAATAGAATGATAAAGCTGATAAGGGAAAGTGATTTCTCTAAAGGGATGTAAGGCCTGATAAGGGTGGCCATTTGTGGATGGTAATGATTGCCAATAAGAAATCCAAAAATGATACCAGCCAGGGAAGATATCTCCCTGAAAAATCCCCTGAAAATACCCCTAATGACAAAAAAAGCTACCACTCCAACGATAATAAAATCAAGAATGTTCATGCATAGTTCCTATCAAAGACAATTTCCATTAGTCAAGTTGATTCTCCAGGGTAACGTCAAAGTCCAGGGTATGGGTATCTTTTTTTTGGTTATGCCCTATGACATGGCCCCTTACTGGGTCGATTCAAAATGGTTTATTGAGCCATAAGCCTTAGAATCATAGGCTCCATCTATATA
>JADFWK010000007.1 GCA_015223015.1 Pseudomonadota bacterium | reverse complement strand
TTGAATCGACCCAGTAAGGGGCCATGTCACAGGGCATAACCAAAAAAAAGACACCCATACCCTGGACTTTGACGTTACCCTGTCGTTAGGGCTCAAACAGTTGACATCGCTTTTTCATATCTAGGTTTCCTTGAATATCTGATCCAGGCAGTTAATGAGGAGGTCAATCTCTTCTTTCCCTATGATCAGAGGAGGGACAAACCTGAGCACTCTTTCCTGTACACAGTTAATCAAAAAACCCCTTTCCATGCAGGCACTAACAAAAGGAGCACCCTCCGTATCCAGTTCTACCCCAAGGATAAGGCCTAATCCCCTAATATCCTTAATGATGCCGTGTTTTTGCTGAAGGTTTTTGAGCTCATCTTTGAGGTAGTCTCCCATCACTCTGGCATTCTCGATCCAACCATCATTCAAGAGACTTTCTACAACGGCAGTGGCTCCTGCTGTAATAAGGGGTGTACCCCCGAATGTGGTCGCATGACTTCCGGGACCAAATGCGTCGTTTAGTTCCTCTGTGGCCAGCATTGCACCTATGGGTATTCCATTACCCAGGGCCTTGGCCAGGGTTATGATATCGGGTGTTATTCCAAAATGTTGATATGCAAAGAGCCTCCCTGTCCTTCCCATGCCGACTTGTATCTCGTCCAAGATTAAGAGCATACCGTGCTCTGTGCAGATCTCTCTAACGCCTTTTAGGTAATCAGGATCAGATAAAACAACGCCCCCCTCACCCTGTATTGGCTCTAACATCACAGCACACACTGATTCATCTACGGACGATTCCAGTTTTTTCAAATCATTGAAAGGCACAAATCTAAAACCATTGAGAAGAGGATCAAACCCAGTTCTGATCCTTTCTTGGCCGGTAGCCGAGAGGGTGGCCATGGTGCGGCCGTGGAACGAGTTCTCCATGGTCATAATGACATATCTTTCCGAGCCAAATTTTTCTCTCGAGTAACGCCTGGCCAATTTTATGGCTGCCTCGTTAGCCTCTGCACCGCTGTTACAGAAAAATACCCTGTCAGCAAAGGAATTTTCTGCCAATATTTGGGCGAGTTCTGTCTGGGGCTCGGTGTAGTAAAGATTGGATACATGGACAAGTTTTTGCGACTGTTCGTATAGGGCCTTACTCAGTATAGGTGAACTGTGTCCTAAGGAACAGACAGCAATTCCTCCTACAAAGTCAAGGTACTCCTTGCCGTTTTCATCCCATACCCGGCACCCATCTCCCTTGACCAGGGTGACGGGAATGCGCTTGTATGTATGAAACATATATCTATCTGCCTTGTCTATTGTATGAGAAGTCATGGTCATAACTAAACTCCAAAGTGAGCTAAGCTTGTGGATAGGATTCCAGGTAATCTATTAGTATCGTTCAAAAGTGTTTACTCAATGCTATATTGGTTAGAGAAGGAGGTGCATAATTACCTTTATCCGGCCATGCCCATTTTCTCAAGGCGCTATCTATAGGCCTCAAGGGATGTGGCCAAATATGTGGGGTTTAGGTGAGCCACGATAAGACTACCAGGGCTTCCAAGGTGTAAACGCCACATATTTGACCACTGCAAGACCCGGTGGTATTTTTTTGAGATATCGCCTCTCAAAAACAGCCATGACCTCCTTTAGAACGTGAACGCCTACTCACTATGGTTCATGCCAACACTTTTGAACGATACCAATCTATTAGCTTTAGGCACGTATCAATTCAAAACTATCTCCGTTCCTACACCCTCATCGGTAAGTATCTCTAAGAGTAGTGCATGCTCCTTTCTGCCATCAATAATATGGACCTTTTCCACTCCGCCCTTAAGGGCTTCAAGACTGCATTGGAGCTTTGGTATCATGCCTTCCTTGATAACCCCACGAGCGATCATGCGGTCGGCCTCGTCCACAGTGAGACTACTAACAAGATTACCATCAGTGTCAAGAACACCGTCCACATCGGTCAATAAGATAAGCTTTCTGGCCTTGAGAGATGAGGCAATATGACCGGCAACCAGATCAGCATTGATATTGTACGTCTCATTGTCTTTGCCAATGCCAACAGGCGCAATGACAGGAGTAAATTGGTCATCAATGAGACTCATTATTATACGGTTGTTGATGGAAACAACCTCGCCTACTAGACCAATGTCTATCATCTCCGGAGGGTTATCAGGTTTATCCCCTTGCTCATCAGGATTTGATATGAGCTTAAGCTTTCTTGCGGTTATAAGATGGCCATCTTTGCCTGAGAGACCAACTGCCTGGCCACCGTGTTGATTTATGGTGGCTACAATCTCTTTGTTCACTTTACCGGCAAGAACCATTTCGACTACATCCATTGTCTTCTCATCAGTGATTCTGTGTCCGGCAACAAAGTTCGATTTTATGGAGAGTTTGCTTAAGAATTTCCCTATCTGAGGCCCACCTCCGTGGACTACTACTGGGATGAGGCCCACGTATTTCATAAGAATGATATCCAGAGCAAAGCCCTTCTTCAGCTTGGCATCAACCATTGCATGACCGCCATACTTGATGACCATGGTCTGCCTGTTAAATTTCCTTATGTAGGGCAGGGCCTCGATCAGGATCCTTGCCCTATCCAGTGCGTTATTCATCGTATCCATTGTGTTTTTTGTATCTAAATTGCTAATCCCTCAATCCCTCAATTCACAATTCCTAAAGAATATACCTGCTGAGGTTTCTATCTTCCAATATCTCGCTTAACTTCTGCCTTACATAGTCCCTATCAATGGTTATCTCTTTTTCTTGAGTGTCTGATGCATTGAAAGAGATATCATCCAACAGTGCTTCCATTACCGTATGCAGACGGCGTGCACCAATATTTTCCATGCTCTCATTGGCCGAAAATGCCATCTCTGCTATCTCTGATACGGCTGATTCAGTAAACTCTAGCGCTATTCCTTCAGTAGCTAACAAGGCCACGTATTGAATTATCAAGGCATTTTGAGGCTCTGTCAGTATCCTGACGAAATCCTGTTGTGTCAGGGGGTTGAGTTCTACCCTGATAGGAAAACGACCCTGGAGTTCAGGCAAAAGGTCAGAGGGTTTGCTTCCGTGAAAAGCTCCGGATGCAATGAATAAGATATGATCTGTCTTTACCATGCCGTATTTTGTAAGCACTGTTGATCCCTCTACAATGGGAAGGAGATCCCTTTGCACCCCCTCCCTCGATACATCAGGGCCAGCTCCTGACTCGGTGCCCACTATTTTGTCCAACTCGTCTAAAAATATGATCCCATTTTGCTCGGTCCGACGCATAGCCTCTTCAACAACCTTATCAAAGTCAATCAACTTTTGTGATTCCTGCTGCGTTAGTATCTCGACTGCCTCTTGTACCTTCACTCTCCTTTTCTTGGTCTTGGAGGGGAGAATTTGCCCGAAGACCTCTTTCACATTCATATCAAGCTCTTCTAACCCGGAACCGGAGAATATCTCTACAAGGGGAGAAGACTTATCAGTTACCTCCAGCTC
Organism: Pseudomonadota bacterium; assembly: GCA_015223015.1. Classification (GTDB taxonomy): domain Bacteria; phylum Desulfobacterota; class DSM-4660; order Desulfatiglandales; family B25-G16; genus JADFWK01. The sequence goes on along the minus strand of JADFWK010000007.1, from coordinate 9,865 downwards.
AACATACCTTTCATCCAACTTGCCATTCCTTAAGAGCCGCCTCAGTTTCTCCCTGGTAGAGTTAGCGTCGGTAGGTTCGCTTCTCACTACCTCCAGCATTCCTTCCCTTTTTTCCTCGGAGTCTTTCTCAATTTCCTTTTTTGGCTTAGGAAGAAGGATATCCAGCAATTTATCTTCTGCTAACTCTATTGCCTTGGTTTTGACCTTTTCTTGTTCTTGTTGTTTGGCCATATTCACGCCCAACTCGATCAAATCCCTGATCATGCTCTCTACGTCTCTGCCCACATAACCAATCTCAGTAAATTTCGAGGCCTCTATCTTCAAGAAGGGAGAATTCGCTAACCTGGCAAGGCGTCTCGCTATCTCTGTTTTTCCAACACCAGTAGGGCCTATCATAATAATATTCTTAGGGGCTATTTCATCTCTGAGCTCTTTGGGGACCTGTTGTCTGCGCCATCTGTTCCTGAGGGCGATAGCCACCGAGCGTTTTGCATTGTCTTGGCCAACTATATATTTATCGAGTTCTGAGACGATCTCTCTTGGTGTGAAGACCTTCATCTCTTTTTCTGTTATATCACTTTTTTCCATTTGATCTCCATATGAGCCGTAAAGGGCCGAAATAGAGAAATAGTGATTTACTATCACATGCTTTTTTTCGGCGCGGGCAGCGTTTTGATTTCAAACTCCTCATTGGTGTAAAGGCAGATAGAAGCTGCAATTTTCATTGATTCGAGTGCCATAGATTCGGGATCTAAATCCGTGTGAGCGAGAAGGGCCTTTGCAGCAGCTAATGCATAGGGCCCTCCGGAACCAATAGCAGCCACCTCTTCATCCGGTTCAATCACATCTCCATTACCTGATAATATGAGGGTATGTTCCTTGTCCATAGCGAGGAGCAAGGCCTCTAATCTACGGAGAATTTTGTCCGTTCTCCAATCCTTGGCTAACTCGACGGAGGCTCGGGGAAGGTTTCCATTGAATTTTTCCAGCTTTCCCTCCAGCTTTTCAAAAAGAGAAAAGGCATCTGCTGTTGCCCCGGCGAAACCTACCAGGACCTGATCATTATACATAAATCTAAGTTTCTTGGCCTTTTGTTTAACAATTGTATTTTCCATAGTGACCTGCCCATCTGCTGCCATGACTGCCTGCCCCTGTTTCCTGATGGATAGGATAGTGGTGCTCCTGATCTTTTGGTTTGGCAAATATTTATGGTGATCTCGTGATGTCAAGAGATGCCCTCCCTTTGGGATTTACAGAATTAGCTTCTCGGATGAGATCTATCATAGACCTCCATTAATTTGTCTATACTCACATGCGTGTATTTCTGGGTACTCGAGAGGTTCACATGACCCAGCAGTTCCTGGATTGATCGTAGATCTGCACCACCATCCAGGAGATGGGTGGCAAAGGTGTGGCGTATTGAATGGGGGCTAATTTCCATTCTGATGCCGCATTCTCTTGAGTATCTTTTGACCATTCTATGCACGTTGCGGGTGGAGAGCCTGCCGCCCCTGTAATTAAGAAAGAGAGGACCTTGACTCTTTGGGTATCCAGCCTTTTTCCTCATCTTGTCAGAATGTTGGAGATACTCTCTAATTGCGGCGATAGCCTTTCTGCCAACTGGTAAAAGTCTTTCTTTCCCGCCTTTACCTGAAACCCTCACAAGCCGGGAACCAAGATCTAGGCTCTCTATGTTTAAACTAACGAGTTCACTGACCCTGAGGCCAGACGAATAAAGGAGTTCCAAAATAGCCACATCCCTGAGCCCCAATTCTTTTTCCCTGTCAGGTTGGTCAAGCAGGGCGAACATATCATCTATGGGGAGATAAGTGGGGATATAGCGCTCCTGTTTGGGAGTGGTTATCTCTGCCGCAGGATTACACGAAGTAAGCCCTCTCAACTCCAAATACTTGAAAAATGATTTCAATGCCGAAAGCTTGCGAGCTATGGTAGTTCGATGGCACCTATCAAAAAGGCCTCCCAGATATGACCTGATGAGTGAATAGTCTACCAGGTCGATTTCTAGATCACCGTTTTCTATATCTCTTTTGGTTGCAAAAAATTCGCTAAATTGCCTGAGATCGCTTTCATAGTTTCTGATAGTGTGTTCTGAATATCCTTTTTCGTTCTGGATATAGCTAATAAAAGAGGATATCAGGTTTTTCATGTTATTCAGTCACCTGCCACAAGACATAAGAGAAAGAAGGAAATCATGTTTAACCTTTAATATTTATCATATTTTTATATATTAGCAACTAAAAATTGTTTATCAGTCTTACCTTGGGCCATTTGAGAGCGTGGGCTTTAGGTTTTTGATCTGCTCAAATGAGTTGGCAGCAGAGATTGAGCAAGCAAGAGGATAGGGGAGATGGGTGCTGGAAACCTGGTTTTGAATGGCAAAAGGGCACACACAAGAAGGGACGTGGAATGTGTATTCTTATTTTTTGGGAGAAAATCCAGGTCAGGTGTGCGAGCTAGCGAAGCTCTTTCATCGCCTGTTTAAAGAGTTCGTTAATGGATAGGGTAAGCTCAGATGCCTCTTCAAGGAGATGTACGACTTCTCCCAAGTTTTCACTACCTGCCTTTTTTGACCATTCACGGTAGGTGTTGACGTGATCGTCATTATGCTTAATCCAAAATTCCAATAGCTTGCCCAGTTTTTCCCTTTCTGATAAGCTGCTCTGGTCCTCAACGCGTGTATCTTCGTGGTGATGATGATTCATACAAACCCCGCTTAGAACAGTCTCAAGCCTCTATTCTTCTTCCAACAAAATCCTGTGATCGACAAGGTTCATTTCCTTGATCCTTGCTTTGATTGTGCGCTGTCCGCCGAAAATGTCCTGGAGATATATCCCGTTTTCCTCAGGTCTCAGGGTATCGACGCTTTCCATGATAAGCTTCTCTTGCCCATCTTTGATGAGATACGCATTTGCTTCACACATCTTTTACCTCCTCTGAACTGCGATAAGAACTAATACCAACCGATGAAAAAAAAGAAAAACCAGAAAGGAATTATCAGCATCTCTCTTACATAAGGAGCCTTTCTGGCTTTTTCAAGTGTATAGTGCTTTCTCTGCAGCTTCTTGCTACAATTGTGTTTTTATTTAACACAGAGGACCCCGATTGTCAACAAGAATTGACTGGAATTGACTGGAAGAATTGACTGGAGTGCTTGATTTATCCAACCACCCATTGACATTACCTTGTTTTTCATCTACTTTTTTTATGGTGCCTGCCTTACTGAGAGGTTATCCAGAGGCTTATTATTAGAGGGAGCGCTTTGGTGATACCCTTGTTTCTGCGACAAAAGCCCTGGCGATATGATTGATAAATCAGCCCGCAAGCACAAGGTAGATCAACGCTGGCAAAGGTATGAAGAAAATTATTGATATCTATATCTTTAAGGAGATGATTCCGAATTTCGTGGCCAGCCTCGTTGTGTTTACCTTTCTTGTGCTCGCCGGGAGGATACTAAGGCTGACCGAATGGATGGTCAACCATGGAGTATCCCTGGTGCAGGTTCTGCTCATAACCTTGTATACGCTCCCCTATGTTCTCTTTTTCACCTTACCAATGGCAAGCCTTTTGGCTTCCCTTATCGCCTTTTCTAGGCTCAATGAAGACAATGAGATAATTGCCCTGAGATCATCCGGAATCAGTCTGTATCAGCTTTTTCCTCCGGTTATCACCTTTTCGATTATCTGCTATGTGCTGGCCTCCTTTATGGCGATCTATCTTCTTCCAAAAGGGAACTATTCCATGGCAAGACTCCTCTTCGAGGTGGCCCAGTCGAACACCAGTATTGGAATTAAACAAGGTGTATTCAATGACACCATCCCCAACATAGTGCTCTATGCCAATCAGATCTCGGCTCAGGACCAGACCATGGAAGGGGTGTTTATATTGGACGAGAGGGATCCGGAGCTTTCCAATACCATTATTGCACGAACAGGAAGGATCAGTTCAGATCCACAACAGATGTCCATCAACCTTCATCTCGAGGGTGGATCGATCTTTATGGTCAGTAAGGACTTAGATGCATCCAAGGTGCTGCGATTTAAATCCTATGATCTGAATATAGAGTTGTCTGAGATCATGAGAAGATTCTCCTCACGGATGAAGGGTGAAAAGGAGATGTCTCTATCTGAGCTCAGGCGTCACCTCAAAGAAGCGGAAAGAGGGAGTTACCAGCACAACAATTTGTCCATAGAATTCCATAGGAAGTTCTCGGTTCCTTTTTCTTGCTTGCTCTTGGGTCTTCTTGGGCTCCCCCTCGGTTTAATGGTGAAGGCAAGGGCACGGTCATGGGGGATTGCCCTGAGTGTTGCTATTTTTACGGGCTACTACATTTTGCTCTCGTCGGCAGACAGCCTCGCGGAGACGGGCACTATAAACCCAGCCCTGGCTATGTGGATACCGGATATGGTCTTGGGGGTAACTGCCGTTACCCTTATTTGGCGGGCAGTACGGAATTCATAACTACTGTGGTGGCCTTTGCCATGACTCGCGGGTATCTTGCCTTAATAGTGAGAAACAGGGGCCAAATCCCTAATCTCCACAAATCGGTTTCTAATAGTCATTCAAAAGCCATTTCTCGTCCCGCTCTGCACTAATGTCACATTCTCAGCAAACTTGCCCGTTTCAATCCCATGGCCAGTTTTGAAATCAGGAGGTAAAAGTTCCAATCCCGTGTTGCACGGGATAATCGGGCTCTCTGTAAAGGTAATCCTCAAAGGACGGGACCTAAGAATCCCTGGCCCAGACCGATCAGCGCTGGATACTCAAAAAGTCAGGTTTGCAATAGTGCATAGTCTAAACCTACGATAGGTGAACGAGTCGCACCAAGGCAGGCTGACTAATCTAAGTGAGTATCTATTGGTGGAGCATTGGCCCTCTTGGGTGGTGGTGTGGATTCTACCCGCCAGAAGGATGGCGGGTTAATATCCCACAATCCAAGATGCTTGAGGACTTGTCTCTGGAGGATCTTTTTTATCTGCCCGCTTGTGCCTTGCAATGGCAGGCGGGTCGCTTTCGCTCAGGCCCGCCCTCCAGCCAAGCGGAGTGAGGCGGGCGGGGGGCCTCTCGTTTCCATCTGTCCAGAAATCCTATCCAGGCCACCGTCAGGGTTATGGAACCGAAATCCTCCTCCACTTTACCTTTGAGGATATAGGGGCGCATCTCATTCAGCATATGACAAAACCTATTGTACATTTTTGGAAAGAATACGGTTTCATAAAGGCCGGTGGTATCCTCAAATGAGACAAATTTCATGGGATCTCCATCCTTGGTATGCACCGTCTTACCAGTTACCAGCCAGCCGATGGTGGTCACCCGTTTCCCCACATGGGCATGGAGGTCTTGGGCCTTGACATAATCCAATCCCTTTAGGAGGCCTTTATATTGGTCGAGGGGGTGGAGGGAAAACAGCAAGCCCAGGGTATCCAACTCATGTCTCAGCATGAGATTTTTTGGATAAGGAGGTTGTTTCACGGGGGAGAGGGGAGGGGGTGTGGAAAACAGGCTGGGGGCATTCTCTTCTTGATTTTCCCCACCGTAGAATCGAAGGGCCTGCCACATCAGAGAGGGTCTACTTAAGCCACGGGCGATGCTGTCAAAGCAGCCAATCTTGATAAGGATTCTGACATCCTGGAGGTGGAGATGGCGGCCAGCTCTGTGCAGAAAATCCTCAAAGCCAGTGAAGGGACCGTTTTTGGAGCGCTCATGAATGATGAGCTCCCGACCCTCTTGGGAGAGGGCCTTGAGCTGCATGAGACCGACTCGAATCTCCCTGTTGTGGCCGGTATATTTGATCTCACTTTGGTTGATATCGGGAGGAAGGATTTTAAGCCCCATCCGCCTCGCTTCCGACAGATAACCAAACGTAGAGTAATAGCCCCCGCCGTTGGAAATGACAGATGCCATGAACTCGGCTGGATAATGGGCCCTGAGATAGGCGGATTTATAGGCTACTAAGGTGTAGCTGGCCGAGTGCGGTTTACAGAAGCTGTAACCGTCAAAGCCCATCATCATGTGCCAGACATCCTCTATCACTTGCAGGCTGACACCCCGGTTGCTCGCCCCCCGAATAAATCGGGCATAAAAATCACGGAGTTTCTTTTCCCTATGTTTCTTGCTGACTACCTTCCTCAGGGTATCCGCCTCTGCAGGATCAAATCCGGCCAGGTGCATGGCCGCTTGGCTCAACTGCTCCTGAAAGACCATGACCCCCAGAGTTTCCTCCAGGACTGGCCGTAAAAGGGGGTGGGGCGTATCCCAGGGCTGGCCATGGAGCCTGGATACCCATGTCCTGATGCTTCGGTTTGAGGCTGGCCTGATGATGGAGGTGACCACCACGTTGAGGTGGAAGTGGTCCAGCCGGGAGTACTCCTCAAAGCTAAAGCCAGAGCTGACCTTCTTCAGCACCTGCCGTGTGGCGGGGCTCTCAAAATAAAAAACACCAAAGGTATCACCGCGGTAGAAGATCTCCATTGTCTTGGGGTCATTTATGGGGCTCCAACTTGCATAATCGATGCGCCGGCCATAATTCCTCTCCACCAGACCAAGGGCATCCCGGATGACGGCAAGGCTCCGGTTTCCCAAGATGTCTATCTTGACAAGCCTTGCGTCCTCCACCGAATCCTTTTCCCACTGGAGTACCTGAACCCCGCTTGCAGAGATTTCCACCGGGCAGTAACGGCGAATCTCATCGGGCACGATCACTAGACCGCCGCAGTGGACGGAAAGGTGATTGAGGTGATCTTCGAGCTGAACTGCGGCACGTAAAATCTCATCCCAGGGTTTCTTGAACTCGATCCCTCTCATCTTGGGATGCTTTGCCAGCTCCCTCCAGATTCCCTTCAGGTGCCAGCCAAAACCAATTTTGCTGGTCACCCGACTTATTTCTGCCTCGGTGAGGCCGAAGACCTTTGCTACCTCCCTGATGGCGGACCTGGCTCCATAGGTGTTATGGTTGGCGACCATGGCGGCCCTTCGGTTTCCGTATCTGGAGAAGGCATAGTCAATGATCTGATCCCGTTCGTCCCATGCGAAGTCCACATCAATGTCCGGAGGGTCCATCCGTCCCGGGTTTAAAAAACGCTCAAAGAAGAGGTGGTGTTTTATAGGATCGACATGGGTGATGCCTAAGGCGTAGGAGACGATGGAGGCGGCGGCGCTTCCCCGGCCGCATGATCGGCAGGCCCTTTTGGTAATATCGGCCACCACCAGAAAATAATGGGCGAAGTTTTTCTCCCGGATGATCTTCATCTCGTGCTCCACGCGCCCCTTGACCGCTGGAGTAAGTGTTCCATACCGCCGCCTGCAACCCTCTATGGTAGCCCGGTAGAGGGTTTCATAGGCCTCCCTGTCCGTCATGTGCCCGAAACGGGGGAAGACGATGCGGCTAAAATCCCAACTCATAAGACATCGTTCGGCCACCTCGAGGGTATTACGGATTGCCAGGGGGGCATGGGGAAACTGGTCGATCATGGATTGGGCGGCATTCAAGAAATTGTGCTCCCGGCAGGTGTTCTCACACCGTAAACGGGAAAGCTTGCTATTCAGGGCTACGGCCCGAAGAATCCGGTGGAGCGGAAACTGATCTTCCCTGATCAGGTAGACCCGGTTGGTGGCGAGAGGGGGGATGTCACTTTTCCGGGAAAAGGCATAGGAGTTGGCCATATTGTAGCCCGGGGACATCTCAACAAAGAGGTCATCTTTTGAATCTCTTTTAAGGGCCTTGAGCAATGTGGAGTCGTCGGAGAAGATGATGAGTCCCTCACGCCGTTCCTTGAGGGATTTGATCAGATCAAAGTCCTGATGGCAGTGGCGGTCTGAGATAATCCGGCAGAGGTTGGCATATCCCTCGTGGTTTTGGACCAGCAACACAGCCCGGTGCTCATCGGTTGTAAGCTCACTGCCCACGATGGGCTGGATACCCACTTCACTGGCTGTCTGGATAAAAAAGACCAGCCCGTAGAGTCCATTGGTATCGGTGAGGGCGAGTTTATCCATGCCCTGGTCTTTGGCAGATTGGCAGAGTTTTTCAATGGTGCCGATACCCCAGCCCCGGGAATAGTGGGAATGGACATTGAGATGGACGAAAGAATTCATAGCGCCAAGCTCATAGCTCATAGGTTTAAGGCCCAGGGAATAAGATGGGCAAATGACAAATGTCAAAACTCAAAGTTCAAATGAATGACAAAAACCAAATGCCAAAAAATGGTACAGGGATACTTCCTCGCGGAGTAGGCAGCGCACGTGGAGCACGTCCACGAATATGAAATTCCAAAGGCCAACCTTTCTACCGAAGGGGAACCAAATGCTGAAGCCAGAATTTCAAAGGAAAAACTTTTGGCATTGAGTCATTGGGCCTTGATTTGGCATTTTTGCCCTGTTAGATAGTTAACAAGCTAATAATCTTAGCTTTCCTGATGCATAGGGGCACTATGCCTAAATTAAGAGATGCGAACCTTTTATCTAACAGGGTGAAGATTTTATTCCGATTTTATCGGGATTTGACCTTTTCCTGTACTCTTCATCTGATCTATTTGAATGAGCGATCCTGTGATTACTTACAAACTATCAGCTTACAGCTATGAGCTATTATGCTGTCCTGCCGTACCTGATTACCTCATCTCCATACCTCTCCCTGATGCGATTCAGGGCCTGGGTCGCCAGGGCCTTTTTCTCCATGAGGGGAGCCCGTGCGGGGAAAAGAGAAAGTTGTGTGGTGGGGGGTGAAAAGTCCTGAAACCATACCTTTATAAACCTGACTCTCACGCGGCGTCGGCAGGCCCTTAAAAAGATCCTCTCCATAGGTGCATAGAGGTCGAAATCCCAAAAAGTCATACGGGGCAGATTGATCTGGCGCATGATCTCTTCCTGGTCGGTATACCTGAAGATCAGCCCTGCCTTGCGGGGCAGCAATGCCCTGCTCGAAAGCTGATGGGAGCACCTTTCCACCAATCCATAGAGGATTCCCAGCAGTTTCTCGTCATCGTTCTCGTCCTGGGGGAGGGTGACCTCCTCGGCTACCGTGGGTTCCATGCGAGGGGGATAAACCGGGGTGGGGTCTATGCCGAGGGCGCGCTGATGGATCACATAGGCCTGCTGGCCAAAAACAAGCTTCAGCGTCCCTATATCGAGGGCAGCTACCTCCCGGACTAAGAAGATATTCAGCTCTTCCAGAAGGATTTTCCTGCGAACATGGCCTATGCCAGGCAGGACACTTGCCTTTAGGGGGGCCATGAACGAGGATTCCTGACCGTGATCCACGTCCAGTAAGCCCTCAGATGATGCAATCCAGGAGGCGATGCTGGAGACCATCTTGTTTCCCGCCACGCCCACCATCCCCGAGAGACATAGATGTTCCTTGATTTCCCGTCTAAGACGGCTGGCCGTGTCTTTTGCCCTCCCCCAGAGACGATATGTCCCTGTCACATCCAGATAGATATGACCTGGCCGTGAGGGTTCCCAGAGGGGTGTATATTGCGCCACCATCTTGGCGAGGACCTGGCAGGCCTTTACCGTGAAATCCCGATCGGGGGGTAAGACGGTCAGACCAGGACAGAATTTCACGGCTTTTCCAAGGGGCATGCCCTTAAAAACGCCTTCCCTCCGGGCCTCAGGTGAGACAGAGAGGAGAAGCGCTCGTTCTGAGTGAGGCGGGGCAACTGCCACAGGGCGATCCCTGAGCTCTGGCTGAGAGACACGTGCCACAGCGATGGGAAAGGCTGGGATATGAAGGTGGATGATGTGACGGTACATGGCTCAAAATTCCGCAATAGAAGTAAGCAGTAGGCAGTAAGCACCACCCAAGCTTCTTAATTTAAGTGCCTAAAGTGAGCTAAAATGAACTAAAGTG
>JADFWK010000267.1 GCA_015223015.1 Pseudomonadota bacterium | reverse complement strand
CTTCTTGCCTGCTCTCTGGCTAGTTGCGCAGGTTCTTCCTCAATGCGTTTCTCTTTACGCTTGGCCTCTTTTGCTGCTTGATTTTTCTGGTCTCTCATTGTCTCCCACCTCCAAACACTAGATAATCGTGAAACCAATCATGAATCACTACAAACTTGGGGTAAGTTTACGAAACTCCAGTCCATTCTGCAAGATTATCACCAGATGCACTTTCTGACGGAACGTGCATCCGAATCTGCCCTTTTGATTCTCTGTTCTCATCTGCGTTAAGAAAAAAGTAGTCGTCCTGCAACTAGAGTGCTATACTCAATAGCTGAAGTCTCTATATAATTTATTTACACTAAACAGCACGCTATGAATTGTAAGAGATAGTCAAATGCTTAAACTATGGTATTCAGTATGGATAAACAACGAGTTCAAGATTTTTTAGATCAGCGTTATAGATTCGTAGTCGAGGACTACAATTGGACTAAACCGTTTTCTAATTTTTTCCATGGGATTGGTGGTAAGTGGGGAATCCCAATGTGGGCCTTTTATATCAACCGAGCTCAGTGTATATCCAGCATGGGGCTTAAGGACAAAGATAATGCGATTGTGGAGTTCCAATCTTTCAATAAAGCTTTGCAGTCCGTTGATCGGCTAGGCTTCCGAACTTTCCTGAAGACAGGTGATGGTTTTCTCTACGAACCATTTCAAAAGAGTACGGATAAGAAGATCAGGCAAACAATGATTGTCTCCTCGGAGGAACTGGAGATCGATGATTTGAATCCGAAACTGGGCTTAGAGACGAACGTACTTTACTTCCCCCTAGTCAATGAGCACATGGCAGCTCTGGTAAGACGCCTAAAGATTAAGAATCTACAAACTGACCTTATAATGGTCGAGATACTCGATGGTCTCCCAATTATGCTTCCTTACGGATTGAACCAGAATCTCATAAAGTTCATTCCCTGGCACATTGAGGGAATGATGGAAGTCAACCATCTTGCCGGCGTACCAGTTTATCGCCTAAAGCAGACACCTGAGGATGTTTATGAGATTGGAAAAATATGTGGTGGTAACTTCTGTCTGAGTTTTCTTGAAGGGAGTAAAAAGATATTATACGAACATTTTATCGTCGACCCATACTTGGTTTTTGGGGAATCAGAAGCCTACGACTATCCCTGCAAATTTGAAGACTTCCCTGTTGAAAAGCTCCTCTCTATGGAGCAGGTTAAGGAAAACAAGACACCCTGTGCTTTTACTGCTTTGTCAGTTGAAATACCCGCAAGTGGAGAGGTCGTTCTTTTTTCACTGATTGGGCATACTCCTAATGAAGATAAGCTGTGTGCCCTCTTGGATGTTATTGGAAAGAACGATTTCTTCTCAGTCAAACGCCAAGAAAACCGAGAGACCATTGAGAAGATAAAAAATCAAACGTTCACTGTTTCAAGTTCGGAGAACTTTGACCAATACTGCCAGCAGACCTTTCTCGATAACGTGCTACGTGGTGGTATGCCTTTGACCTTTGACACGAAAGAGGGCACAAGCATCTTCTATATGTACTCCAGAAAACACGGGGATATTGAGAGGGATTACAACTTCTTCACCTTGGAGCCGACGTATCTTTCTCAGGGGGACGGTCACTTTCGTGACATCACTCAAAACCGTCGCAGTGATGTCTGGTTCTTCCCGGAGGTAGAAGACGCCAACATAAGCGTCATCTTGGGCCTCATTCAGACAGACGGATACAATCCGTTGATTGTTAGCAGGATAACTTATACGGCTGACAATAACCGACAGCTCAGAAGATGGTTGCGAAGCCTTGTCACAGACGGTAAATTGTACAACGAAATATTAGAGCTAATTACACATCCGTTCACTCCCGGTGAATTCATCATAAGGTTTGAGGAGGGGACAGGACGAGATATTGGGAACTGTGAGAAAATCTTGAAGGAGCTTCTGTTATTCTGCAATCAAAATGACGTCGGCAATCTGCACGAGGGTTTCTGGGTGGATCACTGGACGTATAGCCTTGACCTTATCGATCGTTTTTTGGAAATCTATCCCGAGAAACTGAACGAACTACTGCTCAACCGTAAAGAATATTCGTTCTACGATAACCCAGATATCGTATTGCCACGTGACCAAAAATATGTTCTGGTGAATGGGGAGGTCAGGCAATATGGAGCCGTGGTTCGCGACCAGCAAAAAGTCAAAACGCTCGAAAGTCGTTCCGATTTGCCAACTAGAGTGCGTGCAAGATATGGTAAAGGCCATATTTATAAAACCACTCTTATAGTAAAGCTACTGTCGATTATCACCAACAAGCTTACTACTCTGGACCCTGAAGGAATCGGAATAATGATGGAAGCCGACAAACCGGGGTGGTGCGATCCCTTGAACGGGTTGCCTGGGCTTCTTGGGTCATCTATTTGTGAGAGCTTAGAACTAGAAAGACTATGTCGGTTCCTCCGCAATAGTTTGGACGAACTCAAGCTCAGTAACGGCCAACCCGTACTTGTCTATGAAGAATTATGTGAATTCATGAACGCACTAGAGAAAGCGATAGATAATAGGTTGGACTCCAGAGAAAAAGCAACAAAACTTCTCTACTGGGAAGAAAGCAATCGGTTGAAGGAAGACTATCGCGAAAAAACGAAAATGGGGGTGAGTGGCTCCGAACGTGAGATGACCAGCTCTCAACTAAAAGCCTTCTTAGACAAGGGATTGAGGCTTCTCTCCCAAGTTTTTGAACCGCAAAATAGGAAGAAACTCTATCACAAAAGCGGTGTTTGTCACACTTATTTCGTTAATGACGTCGTTGCATACGAGCGCATTTGGAAAGATGCCAAGAAAAGGGGGCCAATGCTCAGTCACACCGGTTATCCACTAGTGAGTGCCGAAAAGTTCGAATCCCGGCCGTTGCCCCTTTTCTTGGAAGGCCCGATTCACTTGCTAAAAGTCCATCCGGAACAAAGAAAGCAGATTTACAGTAGTGTGAAGAGAAGTCAACTCTATGACCGTAAGCTCAAGATGTATAAAAACTGTGAGTCATTAGAAGAAGCACCTTTCGAGATCGGTAGAATTCGTGCCTATGCTAATGGATGGATAGAGAACGGATCTATCTACTTACATATGGAGTACAAATGGCTTCTGGAATTGCTACGTAGTGGCCTCTACCGCGAATTCTACCGTGAAATCAAGAACACACTAGTCCCATTTCTTGATCCAGAAGTCTACGGAAGAAGTATATTCGAAGGTAGTTCTTTCATTGTAAGTAGCGCTTTCCCCGATGAGAAACTCCACGGGCGAGGTTTTCAACCACGCTTGAGTGGCAACACCTGCGAGATGCTTCACATCTGGACTCTGATAGTCGCTGGTGAGAAGCCCTTTTTTATGGATGGAAAAGGACAGCTAATGTTAAGACTCCGTCCTATCATTCCAGATTGGTTATTCACTCGACAAAAGAGAAGTCGTCGCTATTATTATGACGACGGTGAGTCTAAGCTAATTGTAATTCCCAAGAACGCTTTTGCTTATAAATTTATCGGTAAGACCTTAGTTGTTTATCATAATGAAGAAAGGAAAGACACCTTCGGTGACAGCGCAGCGGCGGTCATTTCATATAAATTGAGTTACCACGATGGGAAACAGGAAATGTTGTCTGGGGATGTACTAGACACGCCATTCGCACTGGATGTACGAGAAGGTCGCGTTGATCGTATCGAGGTGGTTCTCTGCTAAAGAAAATGGGATCAGATCTTACCTCTTCAGATATCCCAAGATCAGTGTTTGTTACCTCAATCGGGGCAACAAAATTGCGTAATGTCACATTCTGGCTGATTGTTACCCCTAATCCTGTCCTCTGAATCACTTGGTATTGGAGGAGGTGGATACGAACAAACGGCGATTGATTAGGACCTTTTTGTAGTGGCTTCTCCTACTGCTAATCCTTTTATTTCAGCCAAATGGTTTTTCATATCATTTGACAAGTCTTGGTACAATTTAATGTAACGGTAAGAAGATTATATGCTTAATGTCACCGGCATCTCCAAATCATATAACAACCATGAGCTTTTCAGCGGGGTTAGTTTCACCGTTGGCATGAGCGATCGCATTGCGGTCATCGGACGGAATGGCACGGGGAAGACCACCCT